>JAISXQ010000048.1 GCA_031270425.1 Prevotellaceae bacterium
TGATGTGATGATGTGCCGATGTGCCGATGTGCTGATGTGTCCCGATAGCTATCGGGAGTGCTAATTTGCTGATATGCTAATTTGTAGATGTGTTAATTTGCTGATTTGCTAATTTACTAATTTGCTAATTTTCTGATGTGCTAATTTGCTAATTCAAAATTCTAATATATGCTAATTTATAATACGTTAACGCGCAGGAAAGAACAATTTACTCCGATTAATCCGCCGCACGCAGGTTTATACGTTTGCGGACCTACGGTGTACGGCGACCCGCACTTGGGGCACGCGCGTCCGGCGATTACTTTCGATGTACTGTTCCGTTACCTGAAATATTCTGGTTATAAGGTGCGCTACGTGCGCAACATTACCGACGTGGGACATTTGGTAAACGACGCCGACGAGGGCGAGGATAAAATCGCGAAAAAGGCAAAAATCGAACAACTGGAACCAATGGAAGTGGTTCAGTACTACCTGATTCGCTACCACAAGGCGATGGACGCGCTTAACGTATTGCCGCCGAGCATCGAACCGCATGCTTCGTGGCATATTATGGAGCAGATTGATTTTGTGCAAAAGATACTTGACGCGGGATTTGCCTACGAGAGCAACGGTTCGGTGTATTTCGACGTGGAAAAATACAACAACAAAACGCGGGCTTACGGCAAACTGTCGGGGCGGAATATCGACGAACTCCTCGAAACAACCCGCGAACTCGACGGACAAAGCGAGAAACGCCGTTCCGCCGATTTCGCCCTTTGGAAAAAAGCGTCGCCCGAACATATAATGCACTGGAAAGCGCCATGGAGCGTAGGTTTCCCCGGCTGGCATCTCGAATGTTCGGCGATGAGCACGAAGTATCTGGGTGAGCAATTCGATATACACGGCGGCGGAATGGACTTGATTTTTCCGCATCACGAATGCGAGATAGCGCAATCCTGCGCCGCGCTGGGCAAAGAATCCGTTACGTATTGGATGCATAACAATATGATTACCGTCAACGGACAGAAAATGGGAAAATCCCTCGGCAACTTTATTACGCTCGAAGAGTTTTTTACCGGAAATCATCCCTTGCTGACGCAAAGTTACAGCCCGATGACGATACGCTTTTTTATCCTGCAAGCACATTACCGTTCGACGGTCGATTTCAGTAACGAGGCTTTACAAGCGTCGGAAAAAGGATTGGCGCGTTTAATGGAAGGTTACGCGCGTCTGCAAAAACTCAGCCCCTCGGCGGTTTCGTCGGTGGAAGTGAAGGATTTGCAGGACAAATGCGGGGAAGCCATGAACGACGACCTGAATACGCCCATCGTTATTTCGCATTTGTTCGATGCGGTAAAAGCCGTTAATCTGGTGCACGACGGCAAAGAAACAATCTCGGCGGAGGATTTGAACGAAGTCAAGCGCGTGTTCAGGCTGTTTATGGAAGATATTCTCGGTTTGGCGGGCGAAGAAAACGCCGGAAGCAGCAACGAAGCCTACAAACAGGCGGTGGATTTGCTGCTCAACATCCGCCTGCAAGCCAAGCAAAACAAAGACTGGGCTACGAGCGACCGGATTCGCAATGAACTAAGCGCTTTGGGTTTTGAAATAAAAGATACGAAAGACGGCTTTGAGTGGAAGATTTGAAAATATTCAATGTCCAATAAATTAATTTTCAGATAATATGGAAACGACACGACAACAAAAAATAGCGCGCCTGCTTCAAAAAGAACTGGGAGAGATTTTTCTGCTTTACGCGCGTCAAATATCCGGCACGCTTATTACAGTTACCAACGTCCGGGTAAGTTCCGATTTAGGTCTCGCGCATATACGCCTGAGTATTTTCCCAAGCGAAAGGGCGGATGAACTTTTGGAAAAGATACAGGCGGAGACTAAATCCTTCCGCTTCGAATTAGGAAAAAAAGTACGTCATCAACTGCGTATCATCCCCGATTTGATTTTCCATATCGACGACTCGCTGGATTATCTGGAAAATATCGACCGGATATTAAAGTCGGAAAGTAGAAAATAAAACGCCGTATAATTCGTTTTTATAATAATTTAAAATATCCCATAAATAAGGAACGTGGCGTTCTTTGTGTTTTTGTGGGAACAAATTAGAACCAAATGAAAAAACTTCATTGCATATCGCTTTTATTTTTATCGGCAATTGCTATCGCAACGGCGCAAACGCAAACAAAAGATACGGTTGTAACGCGCAACGTAACGGTAGAACGCGAATATGTTCCGGTGGTAAAAAATGCGGGAAAAATCACTTCCACGCCGCAGGGCGTCGACCCGAAAGAAATAAAAATAGAGGCGAAATATACCGATTTCAATCTGCCGCTGTCCATCGGAAGCAATATCCATACCTTGCCGCCCGCCCAACTTATCCAACAAAAAAAGGCGGTAAAAGACGGTTTTGCACAAATCGGACTTGGCAGCTATCCGAACACGCTGGTTGATTTTGTCTATCCGCTGGTTAAAAATCCCGATGCACAGCTTGATTTCACGTTAAATCACCGCGGGACTTTTGGGAATAAACCGTATTCCAAATCGGTAGCCAATTTATTGTTTAACAAACAATTCTATGCACTTGATTTTTTTGCGGGAATTTCCGGCGGAAACGATTATCTGCGTTACTACGGAAAAATGTTTGAGGCAGACGCAACAAGTGAAACCGGAATCAAAGAGATTAGCCAGCCTTTGCAGAACGACGCCCAAACCTTTTGGAAAACAGGCGCATTTCTCGGTATAAAATCGAAGGACGAACCTTATGAGTTTCAATACAGACTAAAAGCGGGCTACGACTTATTTAACGTCGCCGGTCAGGCAACCGAAAACATTGCGAATGTTGCCGCCGGTTTAAGTTTTCCGTTTGAAGACGACCGTATCGGCATTGATTTGGCTTTTAAATATTTAAATTACGACTCGCTCAAACATTATAACAATACGATTTTGTCGCTAAATCCGTATTACGACCTTTTGCGGAGCGACAATTGGAGTTTGCGCTTGGGCGTAAAATCAGTATTTTCGTTTGCGCAGGGAAATGTGGTAAATGCCTCGCCCGATATTCGTTTCGACTGGAAAATTATACCCCAAAATATTGCTTTCTATGGCGGATTGACAGGCGATTACGCCATAAATTCATACAGTCAAATTCTGAACGAAAATCCCTATATGCACCCTCATATCCGCGTTGCCGACACCTACGCGCCAATTGAACTTTTCGGAGGTTTCAAGCTGAAACCTTTCGGTAATTTTTTGGTGGATATTTTTGCTAATTTCCGTTATATTGACAATCAATATTTTTTCATAAATCAGGAAAACGTAGCAGGAAACGATACAATCTCAAACCGCTTCGAGGCGCTTTACTCGACCGCCACCCATTTCAAATCGGGCGTTCGCATGACTTACAACTACCAAAACCGCTTGAACCTGCAATTTAAGGGAGCCTACAACGGTTGGGACGTTTATGAGCAGGATTATGCCTGGAACAAGCCTGCGTGGGAAGCCGATTTCAGCGCCGGATTTAATGTAACGAAAGAACTTGCGTTTTCGCTAAACGCTTTTTACGAAGGCGGACGCTATGCCAAGCTGAAAAACAAAGCAATACTTATGTCGCCGAAAATGGACGTCAACATAGGCGCTTCCTACAATTACCTCGACTGGCTGTCCTTTTTCGCCCGCATAAACAATTTGTTCAACAGCAAGTATGAAAACTTTTACGGCTACGAAGTACAGGGATTGAACGTTATGCTGGGCGCATCGTTCTCTTTTTAAGCAATAAAGAAAACGGATACGAACATTATCCCGCCCAGCCCTCGCGGTCTAAATTGCGGTAATTAATCGCTTCGGCAATGTGCTGAGATAGAATGTTTTCCGAATCGTCCAAATCGGCGATGGTGCGCGACACTTTTAATATCCTGTCGTAAGCGCGTGCGGACAAGTTAAGCCGTTGCATGGCGTTTTTCAACAACTCGGAGCCGGCTTTATCGGGCGAAGCGTATTCGCGTTGAAGTTTCGACGACATTTGCGCATTGCAATATACCCCGTCCACATCGCGGAAACGGAAGGCTTGTATCTCCCTGGCTTTTATCACACGTTCGCGTATGGCGGCGCTGTTTTCGGCAGCGTCCATTTCCGCCAGCTTCTCGAAAGGAACAGGTACGATTTCTATATGAATGTCGATGCGGTCGAGCAAGGGACCGGAAATACGGCTCAGGTATTTTTGCACAATACCCGGCGCACACACACAATCGCGGTCGGGATGGTTGTAGTAACCGCAGGGACAGGGATTCATCGAAGCCACCAGCATAAAACTCGCCGGATAGTCGATAGCGAATTTTGCACGGGAAATACAGATTTTCCGGTCTTCGAGCGGCTGGCGCATCACTTCCAATACCGTCCGTTTAAATTCGGGCAGCTCGTCGAGAAACAGTACGCCGTTATGAGCCAGCGAAATTTCACCCGGCTGCGGAAAAGTTCCCCCGCCGACCAAAGCCACATCGGAAATCGTATGATGCGGACTGCGGAAGGGACGCTGGGCTATGAGCGAAGTATTACTGTCGATATTTCCGGCTACGGAATGTATTTTGGTCGTTTCTAAGGCTTCGTGCAAAGTCAGCGGCGGTAATATGGTGGGCAAACGCTTAGCCATCATCGATTTACCGGCTCCCGGCGGACCTATCATAATGATATTGTGCCCTCCGGCTGCCGCCACTTCCAACGCCCGTTTTACGCTTTCCTGTCCTTTTACATCCGCGAAATCAATATCCAGAAGATTTATATTGCCGGAAAATTCCTCCCGCGTATTGACAACGACAGGTTCCAGCGAGGATTTTCCGTTAAAAAAATCGATTACTTCGGTAATATTTTCAATGCCGTACACATCCAGATTATTTACTACGGCTGCTTCCCGCGCATTCTGTTTTGGAACTATAAAGCCCTTAAAACCTTCCTCGCGGGCTTTTATGGCAATGGGAAGCGCCCCTTTTATCGGTTGCAAACCACCGTCGAGCGATAGTTCGCCCATAATGACGTATTTGTCCAGTTCCTCGTTACGGATGTTTTCCGACGCGGCAAGCATCCCCACCGCCATCGGCAAATCGTAAGCCGAACCTTCCTTGCGAATATCCGCCGGAGCCATATTAACCACAATTTGCTTGCGGGGTAATTTATGTCCCGTATAGCCAAGCGCCGACACAATACGTTCGTGGCTTTCTTTTACCGCGCTATCGGGCAAGCCGACCAGCATAAACTTAATCCCCTGACTGACATTTACTTCAATAGTAACAATCGTAGCATTAATACCCTGAACCGCGGAACCGTAAACTTTTACCAGCATAATTATTTATATTTTAAGATTTCACCATTCTCTGTGTTCTAATTTCCTATTGCCACTTGCAGAGTAAACACCTGCTCGAACATCCATTGCGCTTCGGAGTAATGAAAATGCGACGCCAAACGCGCCTTTAAAACATCCGTTTGGAAAATCTGCCAATACAGCCGGCTTTGAAAATAGAGATTATCCCGCAAAAAGGGATTTCCCCAATACAGTGCGCTTCCGAATTTCCCGTACATATTCATCCGTTTATCGCCGAGATAGAGCCGGTTGTCGACGCTCAATTTCCAAAAATCCGCTTTCGCCCGAAGAACAAGCCCTATGGGCATATATGTCTGCCCTTCCACATTGCGTTCGCGTTCAAATCCGGCAAGCCCGCCTGCGGAAAGAATCACATCATCAAACACCGAGAGTTTATTCCATTTCAGTCCCGCCGACAATTGAAGCAAAGCATTGTCGCATACATGCTGTCCATCGTTGGGGGGCAATGTTTTTGCAAAATGGAACAAATAGGATTGAAAATCGAGAAAAAACAGATTGAATTTTTTGTATGCCGACGCTCCGAGAAAGAAACTTTCATGCTGCACGGGACTTTGCTTGCCTGTCCAGTCGAGCCACAGGTTGAAGAAGGAATCGTCCCGTTTCCCCATTTGCCAGAAAATGCCCTGCATTGCCGGAACGTAATAGCGTACCGAATCCTGAAAAAAGAAATCGGAGTAATTCGACAACAATTCATTGCGGGGAAATATGCCCGCATATAACTGTACGTTAGCCTCTTTGAAAAGATAATAAGCCAATGGCGTAACGTGGTCGGCAAAAGATCGTGAGCCGGTATTGCGCAAGGCGCTGAAACCGGCAAAAAGATGATGCTTTCCCGACCAGGAAAATTCCGCTTCGGGCGAAAGCCGGACGGCGGACATGGTTCGATCGTCCGTCAGTGTGGAAGACTCAAATTCGGTATTATCAAAGAAATAATCAAAACCCACGCGCCATTTCGCTTCAAGGCTTTGGGCTTTCGAGCCTAAGCCCAGCTGCCATGCAGTCAATATCAAACAAACGATGCGCAGTTTTTTCATTGAAATCAAGATTATTGTTTGATTAAAGATAACAAAAATAACAATTTATTTTTTTGTAGCGGCTTTTTTGTATACTTTTGGGTGTATTTCTTAATTAATTCAAAGAAACAACCCATGTTCTATATCCGTATGCTGCTTTGCCCATTTCAAAAATTTCTCCAATGTCTTTTCATTATACGGAATAAAAGACTTGCTGTGCCCTATCAATACAACAGGGATAGAATCCTCCGATTTATATTTTCGTTTTATTCTTCTGACAGCATTTTTCAATTGTCCCCCTGTCGCCTGATTAAAATCAAGTTTCCAAGGACTTTTAACAAAAAAAGATTTCAAACTTAATTTTTTAGGGTCGTTTCTATCCGCATTTTTCATCACATTCTCATTCTGTTTGTGTTTGTGAAATTTTGCCCGTATCATACGAAATATACGAACAAAACTGATAAATGACCAGAAATACCGCATTTCCGTATAAATAGGATATTCCGTAATTTTTCCGTCCGGATCATAATTGTTGATGTTTTTTCCACTTGCTTTGTACGGAAAAATAGCGCTGTATGCATTTGTATAATCATAATCGACATTGCCTCCTTGCCGTCCTCCCTTGTAAACAGAAGTATCAGTGTCAATGCCGTTATCAATCAAGGCATTATATATATTCTCTGTCGGCATCATAGACCAATTGGCAGCACGAAAAGCATGACATTTATAGCCTGAATTTACCGGTCGCAATAAAGACTCCAAGTATTGTTTTGATGCAGCCACCATCTCGTTAATCCTCTTATAGGGAAGAGCAGCCATACTATACTCATCCCAACATTGCTCCCACGATTTTCCATTGTATTTCGATTTAAAATACGAAGAATGGATATGTAATTGTACGTCGTGTCCTCGCTCAACAGCGTCCTGCAACTGTTTTTCAATCTCTTTCACAAAAAATTTGTCTTCGCCGGTTTCTTCAAAATATTTTTTGAAACAAAAAATTTCTGCGACATCGGCTAAAATTGTCAGTCTGAAACCGTATTTTTCCAGCAAATTCATCAAGCGATAAGTCGGTTCTACCATTAAATTGTAAGGCGAACCATCGCCATTGCCGTGTATTTCGTAATCGAGGGTAAAAATCAAATTCATAGTTTGTTAATAATTCAGTCCGAATGCCCACAAAGGTACAATATTTTGATAACCAAATTCAATATTATCTTTCACAATATAAGCGTTTTTCATGCTTTCAATTTGTTTTTGAGTTTTCTGCCGTCCGCCGACTTCAAAGGTTGTGTCTTCGACCGTAAAATCGGCTTTTGCTGACGACAGCACCTTGTAATTGTTTCGTAACTGATTGAAAAAGAAGGTTTCGCGTACAGTTCCAATTTCAGAATATTGACTTGCAAGGGCATACATCAAATTTGTGTTATCTAAATATACTTTATATCTTATTCTGTTTTAGAATTGCATTATAATAATGCAATTCTATTGTGTTTTTGCATTCGTACAGTGCAAAATCACCATTTCTTTATTTTTAGTATTGCACTGTATAAAGTGCAACTTTATTGTAATTATGCACTTTGTTTACTGCAAAAATCAGTTTCATTGTTTTTTAAATTTTAATTTTCGGAATGGAAAAATACCTTTTTTGGCGCATTCAACTTGAATATTGAACATATCTTGCGAATCCAGCACCCAAGTATATGCCTTGCCGAGATGCCCAAACGTGATTTTATTTTTCATATAAGGAAAAAGTTTCATATTTTCCCGTTCAAGCGAAAAATAATCTGGATCGTGACAAACTGTTTGCATATCAATGAGTTCTCCATTGTATCCGTACACTTGAACGTTATAAATTTTGTCCTCAATGTACGGATTTATCGGATAATCTTTGTACAAATCGTCAACAATGCGTATCAAAATCATATGGTCGAAATTCACACCGATGCAAAAGTTTTTAACATTCAAATCGAGCAGTTTTTTGTACGGCGACAATTCATCATACATACTTTTCGATTTTTCGTGTCCGCTCATCAATTCCTGCGCGTTTCTTCCCCACGCGGCGAGCGGGTGAGTGGGGTGAATGCTGCGGAAAACGCCTTCGCTTTTGCGGAAACACTCCGT
>JAISXQ010000257.1 GCA_031270425.1 Prevotellaceae bacterium
CAGAAAAAAACAGGACAAAAACTAAAAACACACTTACCTTTTTCATAATGAATTGATTATTAAATAACGTTTTTTATTATATGACAACAACTATTTTTTCAAATATAAACACATAGAAAACAATAGTTTTAATTCAGTTTACAGTTTATAGCTTGTAGTTTATAGTTGAGTTTACAGTTACATCCCATTTTTTTGTTTAGAAGATACCACATAGCCGTCCATGTCTTCGACATGAACTTATGCTCAGAAAACTATAAACTATAAACTATAAACTATGTGTCAGGTTTTTATTTCTTACTCTTTACTCCCCACCACTAACTTATATGAATTATTAGTAAAGTTCACTATATAGAAGCCGGCGGGAACAGGAATATAAGTTGTACCCGCATCGATTTTTTGTTGCATAAATACTGTTCCGTTTATCCGGTAAACAGTCAGTGTAGATGTTTTGTCCGCATACGCGAAAAATCCTTTTCCCGAAGGAATAATCATATTCTTTGTATCGACGGATGGTACATTCGTAGTTTTCTTCAAGCTGATATATGTCGGAGCGCCGCTCAGGTAAGGAGTAATTATTCCTCCACTGACCGTTATCGTTCCTTTTTCGCCGTAAATACTTGTTGTATCCAAGGTGTTTTCATATTCCCCTACATTAATATTTATGCTATGAGGAATAATTGTTGTTGACCTTTGCATCGGTTCGGGGGCTGCCCATACAACCAATTTCACGTCGTTATTATCGTTGATAAAGCGCAATACAAAATCACGCGCTCTTTGAGCAGGAATCCGTTGGTCAAGCCGGTATCCACTCAGTTCGCGAATCATTACTTCGCAGGCTTTCATGGCGGGCAAAGGTTCGCCACTCCGGTACAGGGAAAATGTCTCCGTCCCGCCGCTAAGCCATTCGTACCAAATCGTCAACGGGACATTTTCCAGCAAGTCAACGAAATATTGACGAATAGCATGCCATGCCTGAATTTCTTCGTTTTCACCTGTGTTTGCGTTAATTGAAAATCCGCGTTCCGAATTTATCCATGGGCGATTGTGTGTATCGCCTCCCGCGTCCGTCATTTTCTGCCTCGAAATAGCATAGCCTTCTATATAATCTTCGGGAGTAGGCAGTCCGTAAGGATGCACCGACCAGGCGTCCCAGTCTATATCCAACATGCCTGCATTAGAAAAACAATAGGACATCCACTTATAAGATTCACTCCATAAATTGGAAACCGATCCCGCTAATATGATGCAATCGGGATTTGCCGCTTTCATGGCAGGCACTACCACATTTACAAGAGCGGTATATTCTTGGGCATATTGCAGGGAATTACCTACGCCGCCATGCTTACCCCAAAAGGTCATGGTGTTCGGTTCGTTCCATATTTCCCAAATAATATTATAGTCTTTATACCTTTTGGCAAGAGCGGCAGCCCAATTGGCATAAGCCGTACGTCCGGGTTCATCTTTCGCATGACTGTAAAGAGCTTCGTTGCTGAAAGCCATGCAGCCGATAATTGATAAGCCGCGATCATGGCAATTGTTTACAAATTTGTCGTAACTTGTGAAATCGTAAACGCCTTTTTGTTTTTCAATGGATGTCCAGATAAATCCGCGCCTTACCCATTTCATCCCCAAATCGCGCACGCGGTTGAGATGATCGGGTCCTTCGGAATGGGTTTTGAGTTGCACGCCCATATTAGAAGGGATAATACCATCGGGCAAGAGGTCTGTTGCCCATACGAAAGAAAATGCTGAAAATAAAAAAAGGCAAGTAAAAACAGTTCTTTTACAAAAAAATGGAGTTGAAATCATGATTGATAATTTTTTAGGGTTATTTTATGTGATATTTCGTTGAGTTTTTTTTCAATAAGTTTGTTGCCAATATGTCGCGAAAGTATACTGACAATCAATTTGTTGTTTTTTTTAAACCACAATAGACACAAATAGGACACAATAGATTTTTTCAACGTTTCTTTGAGAAAAACCAATCACATAAACTATTGTGTCCTATTTGTGCCTATTGTGGTTTTTTATATATAAAAAATAATATTGACTACGTCGAACGCTGTTTCGCGTAAACACTTGGCTACGCCGAACGTCGTTTCGTGAACGGAAAACAAAAAAGCTATTTAACAATCACTTTTTGAGATTTTTCATTCATCCGTATCACGTACAAACCTGCGGGCAAACGGAAGGTTTCCGACGAGTTTTTCAATATGCTACGTGATGTATAAAGGAAACCGGAAGCCGAATAGATACTCAAATTACCGTTTTTCATAGGCTCGACAGTAAAGCCCCCGTCCGCCGGAAGGATCCTTAGAGCCGGATTTTCCGCCTCAACCTGCATGACGCTGGTATAAACCACAGAAATACTTACCGTTACGTTGGAATTAATGTCCGAAATAATAAAAACGCCTTCATTATCAGGAAGCAGCGCCTCATTTCCGATTTTTACTTCCAAATTAGCGTAATCGGCTTGCAGCGTTACGCTAAACGTAAAGTCGTCGCCCTCGTAAACGCTGTAATTGCCTGCAACTGAATCGGTAACAACGCCTTCAACTTCGGGAAGCGTTACGGTATAAATTGGTTTCGGAACAACAGAGAAACTGATCACGCTGTCCTTGTCCACGCACGAATGGGTATATGCGCCGTCGACTCCGGTCAGGATTTCTTCGCCCGCTTTCACTTCCAAATCCTTATAAGCACGATCCACGGTTAAGGTAAAGGTAAAATCCTCGCCCTCAAAAGCATCGTGAATTCCCGCCGCGGGTTCGCTCGCAACGCCTTCCACCGACGGAAGAAGCACCGCATAGGATGATACTTCATAAGCGCCTCTGTCGGTTTTTACACGCTTAAACCCCCGGATATCCTTTTGCGGAACGAATTCAACATCATTTATTTTGTAAGAAGGCGTTCCGGTATTTACCAGCAGGCTTGTTTTATCTAATACAGGAAGATAAGGCACAAAATTACCGGTAGAGAAAGCGGTAGCTATTTTCAGGTTGGCGGCAGTAGCTTCTTTCAAAGCCGCTACCGAGGCAAACGAAGTAAGGACGTTGTTATTCACGCCGTTTACAAATTCCGTATCAAAACCGGCGGTGATATTCGCATTTACAACCGACCGGCAATAGAATGTATTGTTGGAAGCTTTAAGCGGTTTTGTCCGCTCGGCTACCGCTGTTGAAAAAAACACGCCCAAAGGTAAAGCCGAAACGTTGTTTATCAAATAAACCTCGTGGTCTCCGTCAACCGCTAATGTGGAACTTCTTCTCTCATACATTGCGTTGTCGTCGTCGTAGAGACTGAACGTATTATTAACAATATAAGCGGTAATGGGCACGTTATTCAATGCCAGATGGACGGCTGCGTTGGTACGATCCGTAGCTGTGAAATTTGTTATATTGTTGAAAAAGGCGCAATTAACAACAAAAACACTGTCTATGTATCTGTCTATTA
>JAISXQ010000075.1 GCA_031270425.1 Prevotellaceae bacterium
AATCTTTTCGCAAGGAATCGAACTCTCCGGCGTGAGCCGTTATTTCCGTACCGATTCCGATTATGTGCTGAATGTTTTTAACTTTCACCAAACCGGCTACCGTCCGGTAAAGTTCGGCAGACGCCTGTCCACTTTGCAAAATATCGGAAAGAATCAGGGTGCGCCGCATTTTTTTCGCCGCCGACTGCTGTTCCAGAAAATTCAACGCAATTTCCAGCGAATTTAAATCGGAATTGTAGCTGTCGTTTATTATCAAACAGTTGCGAATGCCGTTCTTTACCTCCAATCGCATAGCGACAGTTTCCAGACGCAATATGCGTTCGCGAATCGTTTCCTCATCATAATTCAGGTAAATAAGCGTAACGATACACTGCAACGCATTTTCGACTGAGGCTTCATCGGTAAAAGGGATGCTTATATCCAAGGTTTTACCTTCGTGTTTTAACGACACATCCGTTTTCGCGTCGTCTTTTGTTTGCAATACTACCTGCACCGCCGCATTTCCGCTTTTTCCCCACGAAAAAAGTCTGGCTTTCAGTTTTGCCTGCACCACGCAAATATCGACCAATTTATTATCCGAAGAATAAATCAGCACGTCCGAATCCGTAAAAAGTTTGAGTTTTTCTTCGCATTTCTGTTTTAAACAGGCAAAATTTTCCTGATGTGCGTCGCCCAAATTGCAAAATATGCCGATTGAGGGACGAATAAGCGGTTGAAGCCGTTCCATTTCGCCCATCTGGGAAATACCCGCTTCAAAAATGCCCAAATTGCTGTTTTCGTTCAACGCCCAAACCGAAAAGGGAACTCCTATTTGCGAATTATAACTGCGCGGCGAACGTGTTATGCGGAAATCTTTGTGTAAAAGTTGGTATAGCCATTCTTTCACAACCGTTTTTCCATTGCTGCCTGTTATTCCTATTACCGGAATATCGAAGGAAGCGCGATGCGCCGCCGCCAATTGCTGCAAAGCCGAAAGGACGTTGTCAACCTTCAAAAAAACGGCGTCCGGCATCGAATCAAAGACCGGAAGTTCTTTGCTCACGACAAAGAAACGGACTTGCCTGCCGTAAAGTTCTTCAATGTAATTATGTCCGTCGTTGCGCGCGCTGCGGATAGCAAAAAATAAGGTTTCCCCGGGGAATGAAAGCGAACGGCTGTCCGTCAACAACCAGCTTATATCAACTTCGGGAAGCGTCTTTTTATTGGTTCTTGATTTTATAATTTGCGATATACGGGCAAGTTGCATGTTTTAGTATATGAAGTTTTTTTAAAATACAAAGATAGTTGTTTCTTTACGGAAATTGAGCCAAATAACCTGTTTATTGCCGCATAAAATAAAATATGCCGCGGATTAATAATCGGGAGGCGTTGTCCGTATGCTTTTTATCTTTTATCTTTGTTCCGGTTTCTAATGTATAATTTTACTTGTTTATGGCAAAAAACGAATTCAATTACAATAAAGCGCTCGCAGAACTGAACGCCATATTGGAAGAGCTGGAAAACAGCGCCGAAATAGATATGGAAGACATATCGAAAAAAATGAAACGCGCGGCGGAACTGACGTCATTGTGCAAACAGCAACTGCACGAAATGGATAAGGAGCTGGAAAAAATAATGGAAGAAATTAAATAAACTCTTTCAGTAGTTTGGGATACATTTTAAAATCGAAACAATGAACTCCTCCGGGTCAAATAACGATGTACCGGAAAAACGGAAATTCTTCCGGGCGGCGTTTTTCCCCGTCATAACAGGGGCGCTGATTCTGCTTTGTTTCTTGCTGGAGCAGGGCATGGACTGGGATTTTTACAGGGGCGGCATTTTTCCCCGCCGGTTAACGTCGTTGTGGGGTATTGTTACGATGCCTTTTGTTCACTCGGACTGGGCGCATCTGTTGAACAACCTGCCGACTTTCGTTGTGCTCGGCACGGCTTTATATTATTTCTACAATCAGATAGCCTCGAAAGTGTTGTTTTTTTCCTGCATATTCAGCGGCGCGGCGCTGTGGTTTATCGGACGCGACAACTGGCATGTGGGAGCAAGCGGCGTTATTTACGCCCTGGCGTTTTTTCTCGCCCTTAGCGGAATTATCCGCCGCCACATACCCTTGACGGCTATTTCGTTTGTCATTATTTTCCTGTACGGCAGCATGGTCTGGCATCTCTTTCCATGGCAGGAGTACGACCCTGTTTCGTGGGAAGGACATTTAGCGGGCGGTATTACAGGTTTCGTTCTGGCAATTATCTACCGCAGGCAGGGACCACAACCTCCCGACCCGGATTGGGAAGACGATGAGGAAGAGGAAGATGGCGGCGTTTTACCGGAAGAGGAAAGAATATCGCACAAAAACGGTATTGATTAAAAAGTCCACGAAACAACCTTCGGCGTAGCGAATTACACGAAAATTATTTCGTGTAATTCGCTGATAAGTAGCGCATTTCTTATAGCAATGCGTCCACTTTGCTTGCCAAGGCTGATTTTTGAGCAACGCCTACTTGTTTGTCAACCAATTTTCCATCTTTAAAAAACAGTAGGGTCGGGATATTGCGAACGCCGTAAATTTCGGGAGTCTCGTCGTTGTCGTCCACGTTAAGTTTTCCGATAGTAACTTTTCCGTCGTAATCCTTAGCCAGTTCTTCGATAATAGGTCCGAGCATGCGGCAGGGACCGCACCATTCCGCCCAGAAATCGACAACAACAGGTTTTCCACTCTCAATTAATTCTTTGACGCTCGCGTCGGTAAATTCTAATGCCATAATTATATTGAAATTTAATGTTAGATATTTTGTTGAATAAAACAGATTTTTCCTCAATAAGTTTTGTTGTGAGCAGGCATATCATTATAGAAAAAAACTATATACTGCCCATCTAAAACTATGCTATTTTATTGCCGGCTATTATTTCTTTTAAAATTTATTTTAGTACATGACAAAAAATACAAAAACCACAATAGACACAATAGGACACAATAGTTTATGTGATTGGTTTTTTTCAAAGA
>JAISXQ010000097.1 GCA_031270425.1 Prevotellaceae bacterium
GCTTTCTTTGTTTTAAAATAATCTTCTTTAAAATAATCGCCGATTTCGTAAGTTGTCGCAATATTTTTGAAAGGCAGAATTTCGTGTGCCAGTTCTCCCCCTTTCAGGCAGATAAGACCATTCGGAAGGGCGTTGTGTTGTTTTTTATCGATGTTTTTACGCGCCAATCCAAGCAAATCCGGCAAGGGCATAACCGCACGGCTTACAACAAAGTCGAATGTACGTTTTTCTTCCTGTACCCGCACATGTTTTAGTTCTACATTTTTAAGCCCGATTGCAGTTGAAACCTCCGTCCCTACTTTTATTTTCTTGCCGATGGAATCAATCAGAACAAAATCAACTTCGGGAAAAAAAATAGCTAAGGGGATACCCGGAAAACCGCCGCCGGTACCCACATCCAATATCTTTGTATGCGGCTGAAAACGGATAATTTCCGCAATTGCCAGCGAATGAAGCACGTGGCGTTCGTACAAATTTTCAATATCTTTTCGGGAAATAACGTTTATTTTGCTGTTCCAGTCGAAATACAAGTCGTAAAGAGCTTCAAATTGAACTTTTTGTGTTTGCGCGAGATGGGGAAAGTAGCGATTTATCAGTTCCATAACTATATTTTACAAACGAAAGGCAAAGGTATACATTTTTTCTTGAAAATTTTAAGAAGGACGGTTTGGATATGTATAATATACCATAAACGAGGTATAAAAATGCCATATTAATGGTATTTTGAGTTTTATAAATGATGCTGATATTTGCCCCTGTATTTTATAACAAAAAAGTCATGGCGAAAATAGCAAAAAAATTGACCGATTTAATCGGCAACACTCCTTTACTGGAATTGGGCAGAATAGCGAAAAAACATAACGTAAATGCCCGTATTATTTCAAAACTCGAATATTTTAATCCCGCGCGAAGCGTAAAAGACCGCATCGGATTGGCGTTAATCGAAGACGCCGAGCAAAGAGGAATTATCACCCCGAAAACAGTTATTATCGAACCTACAAGCGGGAACACCGGTATTGCGCTTGCTTTTGTAGCGGCGTCGAAGGGTTATAAATTAATTCTTACCATGCCCGAAACCATGAGTTTGGAACGGCGCAGCCTGCTCAAAGCGCTTGGCGCGGAAATCGTGTTGACGCCCGGATTTGAAGGAATGGGCGGAGCCATCCGCAAAGCGGAAGAACTGGCAAAGCGCTATTCGGATTCATTTATCCCGCAGCAGTTCCAGAACGAGGCTAATCCTGAAATCCATCGTAAAACAACCGCATTGGAAATATGGAACGATACCGACGGAAAAATTGATATTTTAATTGCAGGAGTTGGTACTGGTGGAACTGTTAGCGGTGTAGGCGAAGTGTTGAAGCAGCGCAAACCGTCCGTCAAAGTTATTGCCGTTGAGCCGGCGGATTCGCCCGTGCTTTCGGGCGGCAATCCCGGACCGCATAAAATTCAAGGCATCGGAGCGGGTTTTGTTCCGAAAGTATTCAATCCGAAGGTCGTGGACGAAATTATCAAGGTAAAAAACGAAGAAGCTTTTGCTTCCGCACGCGAATTGTCGCTTACGGAAGGGTTGCTGACCGGTATTTCTTCGGGCGCTGCTTTGCACGCAGCCCTGCAAGTTGCCAAGCGTCCCGAAAACGACGGTAAAACAATTGTAGTAGTATTTCCTGATACCGGTGAGCGGTATTTATCCACCGCGTTGTACGATTTTTAATAGAAGCCCCCTCTAACTTATGGCAATAACAGTAAATGGAAAAAGTCAGGATGTGGGTGCGCCCGTTTCTTTGACCGAATTGATAAGACAAAACAATGTGGCGCAACCCGATATGGTTTCCGTTCAGTTGAATGGAGAATTTGTGTTGCGCGAAAATTATGATGCAACAACCGTAAACGACGGCGACGAAGTGGATTTCCTCTATTTTATGGGCGGAGGTTCTGTTAGTTTATAGTTTACAGTTTATAGTTTATAGAAAATGGACTTCAATGAAGAACAAATTCAACGTTATAGCCGCCACATACTGTTGCAGGACGTAGGCGTTGAAGGGCAGGAAAAAATATGTAACGCCAGAGTGTTGATTGTCGGCGCAGGCGGATTGGGTGCGCCCATCGCGTTTTACCTTGCGGCGGCAGGCATAGGAACAATCGGGCTTATCGACGGCGATACGGTGGATTTGAGTAACCTGCAACGGCAAATCATCCACTTTACCGAAGATGTGAATAAGCCCAAAGTGCTTTCGGCAAAAGAAAAAATAGAGCGTTTGAATCCTGATGTAAAGGTAATTACCTATCATAAACTGTTTACGTCGGAAAATGCGTTCGATATTATAAAAGACTACGATTTTGTAGTGGACGGGACGGATAATTTCCCTGTGAAATTTTTGATTAACGACGCTTGCGTACTGGCAGGAAAACCATTTTCGCACGGCGGCATTTTGCGTTTCGACGGACAAACATTGACCTATAAACCCGGAACGGCTTGTTACCGCTGTCTGTTTCACGCGCCGCCACCGCCCGGAGCTGTACCGACTTGTTCGCAAGCCGGCGTGTTGGGGGCTATTGCGGGCATGTTGGGAACTATTCAGGCAGCCGAAGTCTTGAAGTATTTTACCGGAGCGGGCGATTTGTTAACGAACCGTTTGTTGAGTTTTAATGCCAAATCAATGGAATTTAGAACAATAAACGTGCATCCGAACAGTAATTGCCCTGTTTGCGGCAAGCATCCGACGGTAACGACTTTGATAGATTACGAACAGGCGGTATGTGAAATAAAACGCTAACAAAGCAATCAACATAATTAATTTATCTACAATTTAAAAAACTATCACATGGCACAACAAATACCTGATTTAAACGATGTTTTAAATCAAAAACAAACAAAAAAATTGTCTATCATTGCTTTCAGCGGCGATTTTGACAAATTGACCGCCGTATTTACGCTGGCGACCGGCGCGGCGGCTGTCGGTTACGAGGTAAACCTGTTTTTTACCTTTTGGGGATTGGACGCCCTGAAAATAAAACAGGGACGCAGTCCGGTAGGAAAAGGCTTTTTGCCGAAAGTGTTCGGCGTGTTTATGGGCGGATTAAAAAGCGCTCCTGTCAGCCGGTTGAATTTCTTGGGAGCAAGTCCTGAAATTTTCCGTTATATGATGCGAAAAAACAATGTGGCAACGCTTGAAGAATTGCTTGAAGCGGCGAAAGCGCTCGACATCAATTTTTACGCCTGTGAAATGGCGATGCACATTCTCGGACTTACGAAAGCCGATTTTATTCCCGAAGTGAAAGATGTGTTAGGCGTAGCCACATTTTTGGAACTCTCGGAAGGCGGGCAAACGCTGTTTATTTAAAAACAGCCCCCTAAATGACTGTAAACTCTAAACTCTAAACTGTAAACTAAACTATAAACTTCTTATGGCAAATTACAATTTAGACATTACGCACGAACATTGCCCGATGACTTTTGTGAAAACAAAAATAGAACTGGCAAAATTGAAAAGCGGAGACATTCTTAACGTAAGGCTTACCGAAGGCGAGCCGTTGCAAAATGTTCCCAAAAGCGCTGTTGAACAAGGCTATAATGTTCTTTCGATTGTCGAAACGGAAACGAAAGGCGTACACATCGTAGTCATTCAAAAATAAAAGGCATGATTAAAATCCCAAAAGATGTAATCGCAGCCATTATCAAGCAGGCTTACGACGAAACGCCGAATGAAACCTGCGGATTGTTGGCAGGGGAAGGGAATAAAGTGGTCAAACGTTACGCCATGACAAATATCGACCACAGTCCGGAACATTTTTCGTTCGACCCTGCCGAACAATTCCGGGTTCTTCGGCAAGCCCGCGCCGAAGGGCTGGAAATCGTGGCAAACTACCACAGCCATCCTGAAACGCCGGCGCGTCCTTCGGATGAGGATATCCGGCTGGCTTACGACCCGGATATTGTTTACATAATTATTTCGCTTGCTGCGGAAATTCCTGTTGTAAAAGCTTTCAGCATACAACAGGGGAAAGTGGGCGAGGTAGAAATAAAAACTACAAAATGAATGTATTAGACACGGTCAGAAAAAATATTGCGGTATTAACCGAAAACAGCATTTCGGAGTATAAATATATTCTCCGGCACGAGAAGGCGTTGCCGTCGTTGGTTAAGTTGCAGGAAATCGTAAATCTGCTTCGCGAAATTATTTTTCCGGGCTATTACGGCGATACGGTTATCGACTCGAACACGCTGGAATTTTATCTGGGCGTAAAGATGGAACGTTTGTACGGCTTGCTGTCGGAGCAAATAATGAACGGACTCCGCTTCGACAAAACGGATAAGGCAAGAGCTGCAAAAGAAAATTCTAAACAAATCGCGTTGCAGTTTATGGATAAGATTCCCGAATTGAAACGGCTGATTTCAACCGATATAAAGGAAACCTACGACAGCGACCCTGCGGCTAAAAGTTTTGAAGAAGTGATTTTCTGTTATCCGACCATCCGCGCTACTTTTAACCACCGCATAGCGCACGAATTGTTTAAACTGAACGTGCCGGTTATTCCGCGGGCGATTTCGGAACTGGCTCACTCGGAAACAGGCATCGACATTCATCCGGGGGCGCAGATAGGCGAATATTTCAGCATCGACCACGGAACAGGCGTTGTAGTGGGCGAAACGACCGTTATTGGAAATCATGTGCGGCTGTATCAGGGCGTTACTTTGGGTGCAAAACGTTTTGCGATGGATAAGGACGGTAACATTCTCAGTATTCCGCGGCATCCGATATTGGAAGATAATGTGGTGGTATATGCCAATACGAGTATTTTGGGACGGATTACAATAGGGCGCGATTCGATTGTGGGCGGTAATATCTGGCTGACGAACAGCATTCCGGCAGGTTCGCGCATCTTACAGCAGAAAGCCGTGATTATTCCCTTTGAAGACGGAGGAGGGATTTAGAGTCAAGAACCAAGAGCCAAGAGCCAAGAGCCAAGAACCAAGAACCAAGACATTAGACGAATAGATTATAAACGGATTAAGAACCAACAGCGCAGCAAATAACGCGCGCAGCGCAAATAACGCGAAGCAAATAACGCGCGCAGCGCAAATAACGCGAAGCAAAATAACGCGCGCAGCGCAAATAACGCGAAGCAAAATAACGCGCGCAGCGCAAATAACGCGAAGCGAATAACG
>JAISXQ010000235.1 GCA_031270425.1 Prevotellaceae bacterium
CTGCCTTGTGTCGAAAGAAAATCAGACAGGAAAAACAACCTTTATTGATTATTTGAAGCTGATTTTTGGCGAAAATGCCTGTAAAGTGGGTAACGCCGAACTTTCCAACGAATTTAACAGCTACACGGCTACGCGCCTGATTGTGGGCGTGGATGAAGCTTTTTGTGATAAAAAAGCGACGGTCGAAAAAATAAAAATGCTTTCCACGTCCAACAGTATCGCCATGCAGCGCAAAGGCGTTGACCACGAAGAAATGGCGCACTTTGCCAAATACATCCTTATATCGAATAACGAAGAAACTTTTATCTATGCAGGCGACGATGATATACGCTATTGGGTACGCAAAGTGCCGGTACTGTCGGAAGTGATATCCGGAGTTCTCGCGATGCTGAATGAGGAAATACCCGCCTTCCTTTTTTACTTGAATAACCGTAAAATTTCCGTGCCCAAAACCGGTCGGGCGTGGTTCGACCACAAATTGCTTGAAACCGAAGCATTACGGCGTTTGCGCTTGGCAAGCAAGCCGGTTGCCGAAAAGGAAATAACAAAGTTTGTGCGCGATTTATTCCTTGATTTCGGCGTGGCTGAAATAAAAATGCCCTTGGACTACATTAAGGAAAATACCATAAAAGGCAAATATGAGGACAGCTATTTAGACCGGATTTTGAAAGAAAATATGAAAGTGGAAAAATCGGTAAAGGTAGAACGCCCGAAAATCCCGGTATGGGAAAACAATCCGATGGATGAAACTCCCATGCGCGGCGTAGTATCTTATAAACCCTGCCGTCCCTATATTTTTAAAATAGAAAAGTTTCTAACGGCTGACGAAATGCAGACAATAGGTTTTGTGCGAAAAGAAATTGAACCGGAACCTGTACAAACGGAATTACCCTATTAAGAAATGACAGCACATCCCGATGATTTACTGTTTTAGTAACAAAAGTAACAACCGGAAGAAAGCCGCGCAAAAATATTGCGCCGGCTTTTTCGTATAGTAGGAGTTTTTTATAAAAAACAATGATTTTAATTGAACCTTATTTTTTTGTTACAATTGTTACAAATCAAATATATAATAAATAAATGATTAAAAATCAAACAAATAAAAGGAAATATTTTGTAACAAAGGCTATCTGTTTTTGTTACAAATTGTTACAAGGTTGTTACAATCTGTTACAACTTGTTACACGTTTGTTACACTCTAACTTATTGATTTTCATATATTGTAACAAATGTAACATTTGTAACAGTATTTTTAAGTTTCATCGTTTTTCTATTAAATTCTAAAAATATGACAAATATCCCAATCAACATCCGCCCGAAAGATTTAATGCGTATCAACGGACTTTCTTACAGCCGTTGCGCTGTTATTATTCGTAATTGTCGCAAAGAGTTTTCCAAAGGTAAACATCAGGTATTATGTATTGAAGAATTGGCGGAATACCTGGATATATCTGTATGTAAACTTTTGGAAAACTACCGGAAATCCGAAGTTTAAAAAAAATACCTGAGGTATTCTTCCGGTTTACCTCCGGTTTTCTTCTGGTTTACTTCCGGTTTACCTCCGGTTTTCTTCGGTATACCTCCGGTTTACCAAAGAATACCACGAATACTGCCTAAAAAAACTATTGTTTTTGACTGTTTTTGATTAAAACTACTGTAATCTATTGTTTTTGACTGTTTTTGACTGTCGATATTTTTTAGTTGTTGCATATTTGCAGGGTAAATGTAAATTTTATGGGTAAACAATTAAAAACAATATCACGACTACCAAAGAAAAATAATGCTTCTGACGGAAAATATTTAAACAATAAAAAAATGAGTAACACAGTTTTAACCTCTCTCTCTTTTAAAGCGCCGGAAGAAAGCCGCGCGCTGTTTGACGAACTTTTGGAACGGCAAAAACAGGAACGTCCCACGCTGACCAAAGGCGCGTTTTTTGAAGAAATAATCAACGCCTTTGCCAATCCGAAAACGACAGAAAAAACGGTTGATAATCCCGAACATCTGGAGCGGATTCAATTCCTTGAAAAAGAGTTGGACGAACGCTCGAAAGAATGTACCGATTGGGAAGTAAGACACGCAGATTTTTTGGAAAAACTTTCGCGCCTGTTCCATGAAACGGATTACTATACGGAAGATTATATCCCTGAACTGATACAGGAAACCCAACGCCGCGCCTTGGCGGTTCCTGCCACGGTAGAAAAAGAAGTTGAACGCCCGCTTGCCGAAAATGAAATACTTTTTTCCATTCCCGAACCCCACCTGGCATTGCTCCGCGCCACATCCAACCGGCTGAACGCCCCGATGCGCGACATACTTCTCGACATGTTCCTGCGCTACACCGTTGAGCAGTGGTCGCAGTGGTTTTACCCTTTTGTTATCAAAGGCGACGATTTTAAAGAATTGACACGTTATACCCAAACACAGCTAAAAGAATGGATAAAAAGACAAAGCAAATAAACCCTTTTATGCGGAACATGATAAAAGGATTCGTTCCAATGCTGTCCGATAATTTGGATATGGTAAACGATTACCTGACCGGCTACCTTTCCGGCATTGAACTGTTGGAAAACGAAAGCCGGGCATCCATTCTTTGCGCCGTATCGAAAACGGACGAAAAACCCTGTATCATGGTTTGCGCCCTCGATAACCGCGATACGGTTGTACGCCTGATTTCCAAACAAAGCGTTACCGGATTTATAACCCAATTACTCAAACAAATATAAATATACTATGAGCCTGTTAGACCAAGAAACGGCAGAAAACGCGGAATACAAATTTATGTCTTCCGGTATTTCGGGATTTATGGACGAAATACAGCAGCCCAAACAGCGGCAAAATATCAGTGAAGATATTTACGATGATTTTCCAACGGATACCGAAGATACACCGGACGAAAACGCAGGCGGATTACCCGGTAAACTGCAAGCATCCGCGAGTGTAGCCCGTGAATCGGCAAAAATACTTACAACGGCGTTAGACAGCTCGATGTCCGGTATTTTCGGCTTTATTGCCAAAGGCGAAGCGTCCGACTTCAAAGCCGACGCCGAACAACGCGAAGAGTTGGAAACGGCTTTTGCCGCATACATCAAGCTGAAAGGCGGGGATATTCCTTCCGGAGTGGCATTGTTGTTACTGGTAATTTCCATTTACGGCAGTAAAGGAGCCATGGCAATTCAAATGCGCAAAGTGAATGCCGAAAAAGAAGCCCTTACCCGACGCGCCGAAAACGCCGAAAAAGAATTGGAGCGATTAAAATCACAGATGGAAGCTTCTAAGGAATAAAATTATGGCTCTTTTATGGCAAATACTGTTTATCGTTTGCGCTTTCGCCTTATTCCTGTTTATCCGGCGTCGCAGGCGGAAACCGGAAGAAAGCCGGAATATACCGGACAAAACCGGTACAGAAACAATCAATAAGCCATCAGGCGTTAATATAATATATCCGTCTTATTCTTATTCCGGTAATCCCGAATTTCATCCGCGCAAGCATCCGGTAATGACTTACGGCGCACAACGCCGACAGGCTAAACGTCGTAAAAAACAATTGGCAAAACAACCCAAATAAACAATTCTGAATTTTATAATTATGGCAAAAACAACAAAAAAACAGCAGTACGAAGCCGACGGATGGGTATTTACCATACAGTCAGCCGGCATAAAAGCCGAACGCGCAGACAAAACCTGTATCGGTAAAAACTGGCAGGAAGTATATTCGGTGATTGAAGGTGAAAAATAATGAGCCGTAACGCGAAATGTATTATTGTATCCGGCGCGCGCGGAACCGGAAAAACGACCTTGATAGAAGAACTGTTGAAAACCTATCAATCGAATGTCGTTGTTTGCACCCCGCACATTTACGAGTGGCAGGCGTTGAACGATACCGATCTGAAACAAGTTTCCGATTTTCAGTTTTCCGGCGCGCAGCGTCATATTATCCGCCCTCAATATACATTGGAACGGTTAAAATTCCTTGTCAACGGAGCCGTTGTTTTCGACGACTGTAAAAA
>JAISXQ010000029.1 GCA_031270425.1 Prevotellaceae bacterium
GGATGCGCCTGTATCCAACCCGCCGTAATGGAATTTCCTATAAAGACAACGCGTTTCTCTCCTTTCGCGGGAGCGGGCAATTCGGCGTTTGCCTTTTGAAAACGCTGCAAATTAGCCCAATCCTGGGCACTCAGATTCGATACGGATGAAAACAACGCTAACAGAATAAGCGCACTGCTAAAAATGATTTTTTTCATGATTTTTTTCAAATTATTTTAAATAAAATAAAGTACAAATTTACTTATATTATCTCGAAGACGAAAAAACAATTGCTTTTTATTTACTTTTTATTTGTTGTTAATTTCAATTTCAACTCCTGATTGGCATGAAATATAAAAAAAAGCAATAACTTTACGCCTCAAAATAAAAATTCAAATTTATGAATACAGGAGCAGAAAAAGTTGCAGGCTTACCCGAAAACGCGTCAAGAGAATTAAAAAAAGGAGAAAAGTATATTCCTGTCATGTCGCCCGACAAGCGCTATCCCGAAGTAAATTTCCGTTCGGTATCGCTCGGCGTTATCATGGCGGTTATTTTTTCGGCGGCAGCGGCTTATTTGGGGCTGAAAGTAGGGCAGGTTTTTGAAGCGGCTATTCCGATAGCCATCATCGCTGTGGGGCTTTCAACCGCATCGAAACGCAAAAACGCGCTGGGCGAAAACGTAATCATCCAATCCATTGGTTCAAGTTCGGGCGTTATCGTTGCCGGAGCTATTTTTACCCTGCCAGCGCTTTATATCCTGCAAGTGAAATACCCCGAAATTACAGTCAGCTTTATGCAGGTGTTTCTCAGCTCGTTATTGGGAGGCGTTCTGGGGATTTTGTTTCTTATTCCTTTCCGCAAGTATTTTGTGTCGGACATGCACGGCAAATACCCTTTCCCCGAAGCGACAGCTACTACGCAAGTGCTTATTTCGGGCGAAAAAGGCGGTAGCCAAGCGAAACCCCTGGTAGTTGCCGGACTTATCGGCGGATTGTACGACTTCGTAATCGCCACCTTTGGCTCGTGGGCGGAAACGTTTACCTCGCGCGTACTGCCATTCGGCGAAGTGATTGCCGATAAGGCGAAAGCAGTTTTTAAAGTCAATGTCGGAGCCGCCGTATTGGGTTTAGGTTATATCGTCGGACTGAAATACGCCGCTATCATTTGTGCCGGTTCGCTGTTGGTTTGGTTTGTAATTATTCCCATCTTTCCCTTTCTCAGCGAAAATTTACTCCACATCCTAAACCCGATTTATACCGGAGGCGGTTTGGCGGATGTAGCCCCCGAACGTATTTTTACCGACTTCGCACGCCATATCGGTATCGGGGGTATCGCCATGGCAGGCATTATCGGCATTATCAAATCGTGGAATATTATTAAAGGCGCTATCGGGCTTGCCGGAAAAGAATTGAAAGGCAAGGGACAAATTGCGGACGAAAACATAAAACGCACACAGCGTGATATTTCGATGAAAATAATCGTATCCGGCGTAATTATCGCTTTAATATCCATCTTTATTTTTTTCTATTTTGGCGTGGTGAACAACCTGTTGTACGCCGTTGTAGGTATTTTGGTTGTCGCGGTCATCGCCTTCCTTTTCACTACCGTAGCGGCAAACGCCATCGCCATTGTGGGGACAAACCCGGTATCGGGAATGACTTTGATGACGCTGATTTTGGCTTCGGTGATTATGGTAGCCGTTGGGCTGAAAGGTACGGCTGGAATGGTTGCCGCGCTTATTATCGGAGGCGTTGTTTGTACGGCGTTGTCGATGGCTGGCGGCTTTGTCACCGACCTGAAAATCGGTTACTGGCTCGGCAGCACGCCGGCAAAACAGCAATCGTGGAAATTTCTCGGAACGCTGGTTTCGGCGGCTACGGTGGGCGGCGTTATCATGATATTGAATAAAACTTACGGATTCACAGGCGAAGGCGCATTGGTTGCTCCACAGGCAAACGCCATGGCGGCGGTTATCGAGCCGTTGATGTCCGGCACCGGAGCGCCCTGGTTTCTCTACGCTTTGGGAGCCGCTATCGCCCTGCTGCTTACTTTCTTTAAAATTCCCGCATTGGCGTTCGCTTTGGGGATGTTTATTCCGCTCGAACTGAACGTGCCGCTGGTTGTCGGAGGCGCTATCAGCTGGTACGTATCGTCGCGCAGCAAAGACAAAGCCCTGAACACGGCACGCCACGAAAAAGGAACGCTGCTGGCTTCCGGTTTTATCGCCGGAGGCGCATTGATGGGCGTTGTAAGCGCGTCCCTGCGTTTCGGAGGTCTCAACTTTGTGAATGAAACGTGGGTGGAAAGCAACGGCGCACAATGGCTGGGATTGGTAATGTACGGAGCGCTTATCGGATATTTGATTTGGGATTCGATGAGAGTAAAAAATAGACAAGAACGCTGATAACGCAGATTTTACTGTTAGACGCAACTGCAAAAGCTACCATTTTGCAAAGTTGGGTGTTTTTAAAGATTTGTCAAGAAAAAAATGTATTTTTGTGGAACATTAGGCTAAAAGAAATATGGAAAAAATAAAATTCATAGACCTGTTTTGTGGAATTGGCGGATTTCGTGTGGCAATGGACGAATCGTGCCGAGAAAATGATTTAATTCCCGAATGTGTTTTTTCGTCCGATATTGATACATTCTGCCAAGATAGTTACGAAATGAATTTCGGACACCGTCCCGCAGGCGATATTACAAAAGTTAATCCGCAAGAAATTCCTAACCACGACATACTTTTTGCAGGTTTCCCGTGTCAGCCTTTTAGTATTATCGGACAAATGAAAGGGTTCGATGATACGCGCGGAACACTTTTTTTTCATATTGCCAATATTCTGAAAGAAAAACAGCCCAAAGCATTTATTCTTGAAAATGTGAAACAGCTTGTAGGGCACAATGGCGGACAAACGTTGAAAGTGATTATAAGAACTTTGCAAGATTTAGGTTATCATGTTCAATATGCAGTTTTGAATGCTTTGGATTACGGTTTACCACAAAAACGAGAACGGGTAATTATTGTCGGACACAAAGAGCCTATTTTATTTTCGTTTCCTTCGCCAATACGTCCTTTTAAGCCATTGAGCGAAATAGTAGATAAAAAAGTAGATAAAAAACATTTTGCCTCAGATTATATTCAAGAAAAACGAAAAGCCATACACAAATCAGCCTATAAACTTTCTATCTGGCACGAAAACAAATCAGGTAATATTTGCAGTTATCCCTATTCTTGCGCACTACGGGCTGGGGCTTCGTACAACTATTTGCTTGTAAACGGCGAACGCAGACTTACGCCGCGTGAAATGTTTCGTTTACAAGGTTTTCCCGACACGTATAAAATTATCAACAACGATATGCAAGCACGAAAACAAGCGGGAAATGCCGTCCCTGTTAATCTCGTGAAAGCCGTAATATTAAAATTACTTCCTTATGTGGCTAAAACATTGGATATGACGAGTATTTTAAGAGAATACGAAGTTGAATACGAAACCGCCTATAATCGTCCATTATGAG
>JAISXQ010000031.1 GCA_031270425.1 Prevotellaceae bacterium
TTTAACAATAAATACTTCCATAATATATTTTACTATATTGTTTTAAAAATTTAATAGATTTGTCATATCGAATACAAAAGTACATGGTTTTTCTTCACGCGCGAAAAAAAGTTATTCAAAAGATATGCACAGCCCTTAAAAAAATTTTGTGCAATGAAAAATTGTTTTTACATTTGTAGTCGAAATGAACATCAAGTTCTGAATGTATAACGTTGTAAGATAACAGTATGTAATATATAAAATATTTTGTTCTTATGGAAAAAAAGAAAAACAATGTTTCAAGAAGACAGTTTTTAGGAGCGGGATTAGCTACGGCAGCTGCTTTGACAGTTATTCCGCGTCATGTATTAGGCGGCAGTGGTTTCATTGCGCCGAGCGATCAGATTACGCTCGGATTTATTGGTTGCGGAGTACAGGGACGACATTTGTTCGGCTCGTTTGCAAAACGGGCGAGAGCGATTGCCGCTTCCGACGTTGATTCCCGCAAACTCGAACTTTTTAAAACCAACGCAGAAAAAGCGTACGAAAGCGGTTCTTCGGCAAAAGGTTTTAAGACTTACAAGGATTTCAGAGAATTGCTTGCTAACAAAAGCATTGACGCCGTGGTGATTGCTACGCCCGATCACTGGCATGCAATTAATGTAATCGAATCGGCAAAAGCCGGAAAGGATGTGTATTGCGAAAAACCCTATTCGCACAGTATCGAAGAGGGACGGTTGATGGTTCAGGCTATCGAAAAGTACAAACGTATCAATCAGACAGGTAACATGCAACGCTCGTGGAAAACCTTCCGCAATGCATGCCGTCTGGTAAGAAACGGGCACATCGGCGACATCATTGAAGTTAAGGTATGTTGCGGTCCGCCTCCGAAAGCCTACGATCTGCCTGCCGAACCAACGCCCGATTATCTGGATTGGGAAATGTGGGTTGGTCCGGCGGTATTCAACCCGTATCATTCCGAACTCTCGCCTCCGGTAGAAAAAACTCACTTCCCTAACTGGCGGAATTACAAGGAATACGGTAACGGTATGACTGCCGACTGGGGAGCGCACATGTTCGACATCGCACAGTGGGGACTCGGTAAAGACGACAGCGGACCTATCGCTATTTATCCACCCGACAAAGACCACAAATATCTGACTTTCGAGTACGATAACGGAGTGATAATGACACACGAAGATTTCGGACGAGGATATGGCGTGCGGTTTATCGGAACAAAAGGCGTAATCGACATCAGTCGCGACTATTTTGAGGCATTGCCCGGCAAACTTTCGACTCACGAATTTTCGGACAAAGAAATCAAACTGTACGAATCAGACGACCATTATCAAAACTGGATAGACTGTATCAATTCGCGGAAACCGACAGTAAGTACGGCGGAAATCGGTCATCGGACAGCTTCCGTTTGTTTCCTTACAAATATAGCTTACGAACTGCAACGTCCTCTGTACTGGAATCCGGCTAAGGAAGAGTTTGTCAACGATACCGAAGCCAATAAACTGCGTTCCGGATTTGTCAGAAAGCCTTGGGTTTTAAAAGTTTAATACAAGGATATAATGAAAACAATAAAAATTTTCGTTACATGTCTGATATTGTTGTTGTCGGCAAATGTTTTCAGTTATGCCAAAAAACCTGTAAAAGCGCTTATCGTAACCGGGCAAAACAACCATAACTGGGAAGTAAACAGCCTTGTGCTTCAAAAATATCTGAACGAAAGCGGCATATTTACAGCCGACCTTGCCATATCGCCCAAAAGAGGCGAAGATATGTCATCATTTCGTCCCGATTTTTCGGCGTACAAAGTTATTGTTCTGGATTATAACGGCGAAGCCTGGTGTGACGACGTCAACAAGGCTTTTCTGGAATATGTGAAAAAAGGCGGCGGAGTGGTTGTATATCACGCTGCCAATAACTCTTTTAGTAACTGGAAAGAATATAACGAAATAATAGGCTTGGGCGGTTGGGGAAACCGTAATGAAACGGATGGTCCATACGTGTATTTTAAGGATGGAAAAGAAGTCAGGGATACTTCTCCCGGTCCGGGAGGAAGTCATGGCTCACAGCATGAATATACGATTGTCGTCCGTGATAAAAAACATCCGATAACCAAGGATTTACCGGAATCGTGGATGCACAGTAAAGACGAACTGTACGACCGTTTACGCGGTCCGGCAAAGAATCTTACTGTTCTGGCAACAGCTTATTCCGCCAAGGAAACGGGAGGAACGGGTCGCGACGAACCGGCGCTGATGGCTATCACATGGGGAAAAGGACGGATTTTTCACACAGTGCTTGGAGATAACATCCGTTCGACTGTCGAAGGCGGAAGTTTCGCTGTTACCTTCCTGCGTGGAACGGAATGGGCTGCAACGGGCAAAGTTACTCAAAAAGTCCCCGACGGTTTTCCACGAAAATAAAACGTAATTAATTAATGTATAATGTAAAAAATTTTTTGAAAGTATGAAGAATGTTTCTTTTGCAGTAGGTGCGGCTTACACAGCTTTACTTGCTTTTGTTATCGTATGTATCGACC
>JAISXQ010000062.1 GCA_031270425.1 Prevotellaceae bacterium
TGCCCGAAATCTTCGTACTGCCCGGAAGCAATCCCGCCGTAGAACTGATAAAAAGAGTAGGTCTGGCGCGAAAGGCGAACGACGTAAGCAAATTCCCCGCTTACAAGGTGCAAAATACCGAAGAAAATCTTATTTTCCTAAGTAAAAACAACAAAAAGGGAAAGAACAAACGGATTTGGGAAATGCTGAAATCGGGCAATCTGTCGGCTTCCGATTCGGCAATGCTCGCGCCCCTGTATATGGCTGAAAAAACATTCCGCGTAACTTCTTCCGGACGGACGGAACTCTCGAACAATATTTTTTCATCGGATGAAACAGCCGGAAAAGCCTTGCTGCAATTTACCGCGCAATTAAGCGGCGGTATGAATTTTTACGACAATTCGCTTCCTCTTTTCGGCAAAAGCATCGTCAGTCCGCTGGCAAATGTGGGAGCTTCCTACTACAAATATTATCTTACGGACAGCCTTCCGCGCGAGGGCGGGGGAAAGACCTACGAAATACTTTTCCGTAGCGTCAACCGGAAAAATCTGGCTTTCGACGGACGGCTTTGGGTAGATTCCGCGTCGCTGGCTCTCACGGCTGTCGAAGCGGTTCTTCCTCCGCAGGCGAACATTAATTTTGTCAATAATTTCAGCGTCGAACAACGTTTTGAACCGCTTTCGGAGCAGCTGTGGGCGAAACGTTCGGAACAACTGACGCTTAACCTGACTTACGAAATTCCGGCGGACAGCTTCCCCGAAAAAGCGCATTTATTGCTGAAACAAAAATCCTTCTTTTCGCCCTTGGATACGGAAGTGTTGCCGCAGGCGGACTTTGCCGGAGCCGGATACAGCCGCGAACTCATTGATGAAAAATTAAAAGCCTTGGGCGAAGATCCGGTCTTCCGGTCGGCAATGCGGATTGCCGATGCGGCGCTTACCGGATATGTTAAAATAGGGAAAATAGACCTGGGAAAGATACAGCAAATACTGCGCGTAACCGGCATTGAAGGCTGGCGATGGAACATCCCCCTGCGCACGAATGAGGATTTGTGGAAAAACGGTTGTATCGGCGGATACGCAGGATATGGTTTTCGGAACAGGGAAATAAAATATTCCGCTTACGCCCTTTTCCGTTTGCCGAAGGCAAAGCAACGGCATATTTTCGGCGTGGGCTATACGGACGATTACCGGCGCACGGACTACAATTACAACGATTTTATCTTCCGCGAAAACCCCCTGCTGACGGGCGACGAGGATTTTTCGACTTCCATCTTGACGCTTTCGTCGTCGCCGAAACTGAACGAACGGCAGGAGTTTTGGCTGTCCTATACGCGCGATTGGAAGCGGAACATCGAGGGCGGGATGTACATCCGTTCGGTAAAACAACTGCCCAACGACGATTATCTACCCTTTTTTTTACACGACAGACAAGCGGTAAACTCGCTGCAAAACCTTTCGATAACGGCAAGCCTGCGTTTCTCTTTCGGCGAACAGCATTACGACGACCATTTGCAACGCATTTACATCCCCAACCGCCTGCCGGTGATTTATCTCACAACGGAATACGGACACTACCATTTCAAGGGCGGGAAGGGCGATTATGGAAAACTGTCGGCGGTGTTGAAGCAAAACCTGCGTTTCGCATCCGGGCAGTGGAAATACATGTTGCAAGCCGATCAGGTATGGGGCGCCCTACCCTATCCGCTGCTCGTTTTTCCCCACGGAAGCGAAACGCCCGGCTATCATCCCTACCGGTTCAGCCTGATGGGCTATATGGACTACGCCGCCGACAGGAATATACAGTTTCATAACGAATTGACCTTCAACGGCATTCTATTCAACAGCATCCCGCTTGTCAACCGCCTGAACCTGCGCGAACGTTGCAGTTTCAAGATCAATTACGGACGGCTGGGCGATTCGCACAAGCGCCTTTTCGATTACCCCAATTATATGAATCCGGCAAACAGCCCTTACGCCGAGTTCGGTATTGGCATAGCCAACATCCTGCGCGTATTGTCCATTCAGTCCATTTGGGCTACTTCAAATCTTTTTACTTTCGAGAACCTGCGTTGGAGTCCCCGCCTGTACCTTTCGATAGATTTTTAGGAAGTAAAAAATGCTTTCATATATAAAATACCACAATAGGCACAATAGGACACAATAGATTTGCTAATGTGCTAATGTGCTGATGTGCTAATGTGCTAATTAATTTTACCCTTGTGAGCCATAAACACCCCAACGTTCATATCGAAGATATGGACGGCTATGTGTTCTTTTCTAAAAAAAAATGTGATTGTAACTATAACTCAACTATAAACTGTAAACTATAAACTGTAAACTGAAACAAAACTATTGTGTCCTATTGTGCCTATTGTGGTTTTTGTATTTTTTGTCATGTACTAAGATATTTTACTATATTTGCAGGAAATTGATCGTTACAGTTATGAACCGGATTATCTCGCCTTCTTTATTGTCCGCCGATTTCAGCAACCTGCAAGCCGCCTGCGAAATGATTAACCGCAGCGAAGCCGATTGGCTGCACATCGATGTAATGGACGGAGTTTTTGTCCCTAATCTTTCTTTCGGTTTTCCGGTGATGGAAGCGTTAAAAAAACATTGCCGCAAAACCTTGGACGTACACCTGATGATTGTAAATCCCGAAAAATACATCGAGCGTTTCCGCAAAGCCGGAGCCGAGATTATCACCTTTCACTACGAAACGGTCGAAAATCCGCATAAAACCATCGAGCTTATCAAGCAAACGGGAGCAAAAGCGGGGATTACGATTAACCCGAATGTGCCGGTAGCCGCCTTGGATCCGTTTATCAACGAAGTGGATATGATACTTATCATGTCGGTTTTTGCCGGATACGGCGGACAGAAATTTATCGAAGAAACCTACGAACGCCTGGCGCAGTTACATGAAATCAAGCAAAAGCGCGGCGCCAGTTGCCTTGTAGAAGTGGATGGCGGTGTTAATCAGGACAATGCCCCAAAACTTTTCGCAAGCGGAGTAGATGTTCTCGTAGCAGGAAACGCGATTTTCAATACGCCCGATCCTGTTGAGGCAATACGCAACATGAAAAGCAGCGGCAAATAGCAAAACGAATTAATTAGCGAATTAGCACATTAGCACATTAGCACATTA
>JAISXQ010000091.1 GCA_031270425.1 Prevotellaceae bacterium
ACTTGTCAATGCCGGTGCGAAAATCGTGATAATCGCTGATAAGGTTGCCGGCTGAATGAAACAGCACCGCGCCCAACACCGCCAATGCGCCTAAGTACCAATGCGCCTCAATTTCGGGGTATACATTCCCTTTTTTTATAAGCCAAATCGTGTCGAGCAAAGCCACAATCGCAGGACTGAGCGAAACAGGATACGACCAGGGACGCACTGCTTCTATCCAATCTTTGAAAGTAAGTCTTTTCATTTTATTTCTATTTTAGTCTATCGTTTTTTTTTCAAATATCTTACTTGTTTTTATCCAATATCGCCTCATAACCAATAGGATTCGGTTTCGGAACAGCAGGCTTCGAGGCTAATTCCGTTAATGCGGAATATATGCCGTTAAGCTGTTCTTCGTAAAATTCATGGTCTTTATTCAGACTTTTTACATCTTCTTGCAGCACATAAATCTGTTTTTTAATATCCTCTAATTCCTTTGAAATGTTATTGTTGGATAAAACATATTGCCGGACAGCTATAAAAGCCCTCATTATATTGATATTGACTTGCACTGCAACGCCCGACCGTAAAACGCCCGACAACATGGCAACTCCTTCTTGAGTAAAAGCAAAGGGCTGATAACGGGAACCTCCCCAACTTGAGGTCGCAATTTGCGACTTCAAGTTATTCCATTCCTCGTTACTCAACTCAAACATAAAATCATCGGGAAATCTTTCCATATTGCGACGTACTTGCTCCTTCAACCGTTTTGTTTCGACTCCGTACATTTCCGCCAAATCAAAATCAAGCATAACACGATTACCCCGTAATTCATAAATTTTATTTTGAATGAATTGTAATTCCATACCACCTGATTTTTGTGTTTATTACAACGTCTAATTATTTTATCAAATTAATTTTTCATTAAATCCCTTTAACGATTCCAAAACATTAGTTCTTACAGTGATAAAATATTCTATTCCGATGGCTTTCAAATCGTCGGCACACGCGGGCGCTCCGGCAACAACGAAGACTTCTTTTCCTTTCGCCAGTTTATAAGCGGCAGGCGCCAGTTCGGCGTATTCGTCGTCGCTCGAACAAAGTACGATAATATCCGCGCCAGCTTTCCGGGCAGCTTCAACGCCTTCTTCAACGGTTTTGAAACCGAGATTGTCGATAACTTCGTAACCAGCGCAAGCAAAGAAATTGCAGGAAAATTGCGCGCGCGCCAGGCGCATCGCCAAATTCCCGATGGTCAGCATAAAGGCTTTTGGACGTTTGGCAGCTTTTTCGACAGCAAAACGCAACGTTTCAAACTCTGCGGCTTCGCGGACGGGCGGAAGCGTTTCTGCTCCGTCGTTGCACGACGAACAGGACGTTTCGTCCCAACGTTCCACTTTCGACAAGGCGGTTTCCGTAAAATTCGGGAATTGGTTCGTCCCCAACAAAATTTCTTTACGGCTCGATACGGCTTTAAAACGAACAGCAGCAGTTGCTTTTACCGTTTTTTGAATGTTTCCGGCTTCTATTTCGGTGAAGAATCCTTTTTCTTCTGTTGCCAGGAAAATTTCCCAAGCTTTGGCGGCTATTTCGTTGGTAAGCGTTTCTATATAATACGAACCGGCAGCCGGATCGGCAACTTTATCGAAATGGCATTCTTCTTTCAACAACAATTGCTGATTGCGGGCGATGCGTTCCGAAAATTCATCCGAAGGTTTATAAGCGCAGTCGTAAGGCAGCACGGTCAGCGAATCGACGCCGCCGAGCGTAGCGCTCATGGCTTCGGTTTGCGTGCGCAGCATATTTACGTTTGCGTCGAAAATGGTCATGTTGAACCAGGTGGTTTCGGCGTGGACAACCATTTTCGCCGCGTCCTTGTCCTTAGTATATTCGTTTACAATCAACGCCCAGAGCCAGCGGGCGGCGCGGAATTTGGCAATTTCCATAAAATAATTGCCGCCTGCGCCAAAGGTAAAGCGGATGTTTTTTGCCGCCGTTGCAGCGTCAATGCCGCTGTCGACCAACATCGAGAGGTATTCGTTTCCCCAAGCCAGCGTGTAACCGAGTTCCTGCACGCAATAGGCTCCGGCGTTGCTTAATGTAACGCCATTAACGGTTATCGCGCGATAATTGGGTAATTCGGCGAGGGCTTTTGTGGTTTCAACCAAACGTTCGGCAACAAAATCTTTCGTCAATTTTTTGCCTTCGAGCAACATGCGGTTAACCGGGTCAAGATTTATCGAACCTTGTAATTTGGATAAATCGTATTTTTTTGACTTGTAATAATCGGTAAGAATCACAGCCAAATCGGCGGCGCGGCGGACGCAGATACGGAAGTTCAATTCAACGCAACCGGCTGCAATACCGTCGAGCAAAGCCGCGATGTATTCGGGACTTAAATCTTTCTTGTTCAACCGGAAAGCAAGAGAAGTAATGCCTTTGTTTAAGACATCCAAGGCTTTTTTATTAGCTTCCTTCGCGTTTTCCACGATAATATTCTGACGAATGAACCATTCGTTCGATTTATCCGCGCCTTGCACGTAAGGAAATTCGCCGGGGAAAAGTTCGTTTGTTTTCACTCCGGCAATGTTTTCCTCCCTGTAAAAAGG
>JAISXQ010000121.1 GCA_031270425.1 Prevotellaceae bacterium
GTAATCGTATAATTGTCAATCGCGTCGCCGTTCATTGTAAGCTGGTCTAAATAAAACAGGTTTAATCTGTTGAAAGCGCGGTAAGTGGTTGTTTCGCTCCAGTTTTTGAACGACACCAGCGCATTGGCGCTCAAACCGGGGAGCAGGAAATCCAGCTTTTGGTCAAAAACCAGCGTCGCAATCACCGTGCTTTGAAAATCGGTATTCACGCCTTTGGTCAGGTCGGCAATCGGGTTGGGATTAATCATGTCGACCATCGAAGTACCGCCCCACATGGTATAGTACGGCGTTACGTAAGCTCCGCCGTCGGCGTTTCGCAGGCGCGGGTCGGCGGGGTTCCACACTACCGGAGCGCCTACCGGATTACTCTGCATCACTTCGGTAAAAAGATCCGAAGCCGATTTGTTCGGACCGGTATAGTCGCGCAACTGAACGTTCAGGCGCAAACTTATTTTTGAAGTTTTTGTCAGGTTTACGTTTACGTTGTTTTGAAAAACGTATTTCATCAGGTCGATGTTGTTGTTAAACGAATAGTAGTCGCCCGACAGGTTTTTTATCATACCCGATTCGTGCGAGGCGTTTACGCCGAGATAGTAGTCGGCTTTCGCGCCGCCGCCCTGAATGTTGAGGTTGGCTGTCTGCGAAGTCGAAAGTTCGTTGAACATTTCGCTGTACCAGTCCACGTTGGGATACACAAGCGGGTCGAGACCGGCGGCGGTGTAGCGGATTTTGTCGGCGGAATACGGTTGACTCGTACTTCCGCGATAACCGTGGGCTTCGTTAAAAAGTTCCATAAAACGCACGCCGTCAACGGTGGAAGGCACTTTGAGCGGCGAATTAAAAGTCTGTTCTACGCGGACGTTGATTTTGGGCTTGCCCGACGTGTCGCCCGATTTGGTGGTAACAATCATAACGCCGTTTGCGCCGAGCGTTCCGTAAAGCGCGGTGGCGGTCGCGTCTTTCAACACCGAAAAACTCTCAATCATTTCGGGCGCGATGTTGTTCAGGTCGCCCTGACTTGCCTGCACGCCGTCGATAATAATCAACGGATTGGTTACGCCCGACGTGGTAGAAACGCCGCGTATCCAAAAGTTCGCGCCGTCGGCGCCAGGCTCGCCCGTCCGCTGAACGGCGATAACGCCCGCCAAGCGACCGGCAAAACTCTGCGACAGCGATGTAGCGGGAACTTTCAGCTCCGAAGGGCGTATGGTCTGCACCGAGCCGACCACCGACGCTTTCTTTTGCGTTCCGTAACCCACTACCACAACGTCTTTCAGCGTGGTGGCGTCTTCGTTCATCACGATTTTAAGGTCGTTCTGTCCGGTAAGCAGGATTTCTTCGTTCTGATAGCCTATAAAGCGTACCAAAATGGTAAAACCGCGCGTTACTTTAAGCGAAAACTTTCCGTCGAAATCGGTAATGATGCCGCTGGTTGTTCCTTTCACGGTAACGCTCGCGCCCACAAGCGGCTCGCCGCTCGAATCCAGCACAACGCCTTTCAGCACGTAGGTTTCGCCGTTTTCTGCCGCCGGTTGTTCCGCTTTCGCCTTTTCCGTAACAACGATTTGGTTGCCTTTTACGGCGTATTCCAAACCGGCTTTGGGCAAGGTGCGCCGCAACGCTTCTTCAAGCGGCAGGTCGCGTGCGTCAATCGACACCGTTTTGTTATCTACAACTCCCCTTTTGTACAGGAAAGAATAATCTGTCTGTTCTTCGATTTTGGCAAAGAACTCTTTTACGCCGGCGTTGTCTAATTTAAGTGTAACGGTGGCGTCGGCGACAAAAGCGGCAAATGTTCCGAAACTTAAACCAAGAAACAAGCACAGCGTACTCAATTTTTTCAGCATGTTCATAAATGATATTAAAAAATTTAAAGTTTAAAAAATGGAATTATTTAATTTTATTGATTCTCAGTGTGTTGCCCGACGTTGTATAGCCGAAATCGTGCGATAGCGCAAGCGCTGCCACCACATTTTCGAGCGAGTCGTCGAGTTTCAAATTTCCGTCGAAACGGATAGTGTTCAACGCCTCATCAGATATAATTTCTATGCCGTAGTAGCGCGACAGCTTCTGCATCAGCGCGTCGAAAGGCTCGTCAACCAGTTTTATTTTTCCGTCTTTCCAACAGGTAAAGGCGTATATATCGGTCTGTTTTATCTCTTCTTTCGTTTCGTTGACAAAGTAGCCCTGTCCGGGAAGCAGTTGCAGCGTGTTTTCCGCCGTTTCCACTTCCACCGCGCCTTCCGCCAGCACCACGTTGCTTTCCGCCGCGCCGGCGTAAGCGTTTACGTTAAATTTCGTTCCGGTTACGTTTACCGTCATCTGTGCGCTGTGTACGCGGAAAGGAAGTTTTTTATTTTTGCTTACTTCGAGATAGGCTTCGCCGTTCAGGTAAATATCGCGGTTCTCCGTTCCGAAACCGGCGGCGTATGCGATTTTTGAACCGGAGTTAATCCAAATTTTCGTGCCTTCGTTCAAGGTCAACTCCGCCCGCTTGCCTTTCGGTACGGCGACGAAAACAATGCCGTCGACTTTTATTTTTTTATCGCCGGCAACGATATAGCCGCCGGTGCAAACGATTTTGTTTCCGGCAGACAGCGTTTCGCTGACCTTGCCTGTCGTTACGCAGATTTCCGAAACGCTGCCCGCGAGCGACGTATCGGCTAATTGAGCGAACATTTCGGTGGGTTGCACGCCGATCGGGCGATTAACAAAAATATATCCGCCCACAACGACGGCGGCAACGCTCGCGGCGGCTATCAAAGCGCGGCGGAACGCAATGTGGCGGAACGACCGGCGGTCTATCCGCTCGTTGACCTCTTCGTGCACCGCTTCTTTCGCCTTGCCCGCCGCGGCAGATATGCCGGTTTCGAAGGAGGCGCGCGTTACGAGCTGATCGAACATTTTCTTTTGATTATCAACAATTTTCATTTTAAATTAAATCTTTTTTACCTTATTATTATACCCTTAGAAATATTCATTAAGATACACAAGTGGAAAATTCCGTTTAAAAAGCGGTTAATTTTTTTTTACGGCTACTGCAAACAGAAGCAGGCAACGGAAATTTTCACGTGTTTTTAAGGACACTCCAATTATTTTCTCGGATTGGAGCTGTCAAAAATTTGCTTTTTTTTCGCAAGATTATTTTTATTTTCAAAATATATTCTTACATTTGCCGCGTAAAATAGATTAATAACGATAAAATACCAACGCCTATTATCCATTACTACTTTTCAATTATAAAAACAAGTTTATGAAAAGTCTGCATCAATTAACCGACGATCAGTTGGTTGCATTGTATCAAAAGAGTAATAACAAGGCATTTGAGATTTTATTGGAACGATATAAATCGAAAGTTTATACTTACATTTTCCTTATTGTACGCAACCGCGAACTTACCGAGGATATTTTCCAAGATACTTTTATCAAAGCTATTGCTACTATTCAGCAAGGACGCTATGTGGAATCGGGGCGTTTCCTCGGCTGGATCAACCGCATTGCCCACAATCTGATTATCGACCATTACCGGCGCGAGAAAAACGAAAATACCTTTTCGTCGGACGGCATGGAGTACGATATTTTGAATAACGCAACGATCAGCGAAAAAAGCATTGAAGACATTCTCTCGAACGAGCAGGTGCTTTTGGACGTAGTACGTCTGGTAGATTACCTGCCCGAATCGCAGCAACAGGTTGTCCGAATGCGTTTTTTTGAAGATTTGAGTTTTAAGGAAATTGCCGAAAAAACGAATGTGAGCATCAATACGGCATTGGGGCGGATGCGCTACGCCTTGCTGAACATGCGCCGCATAGCAATGGAAAAAGATGTTTATTTGGAAATGAAATAATTTTACTTTTTTTTAAGCGGGCATACATACTATATTCCGAATAGTTCCGTTTTTAGATATGGACAAACTAAAACGGATTTGCCTATGCAAAGAAATGCTACTACCGAAGAAAAAGACTGGAAAACGGTCGAGGCGAAACTAAACTTACGACCACGAAAAGAAACATTACAGAAAATACTTCAATTTGCCGGTGCGTACCGGGTGGAAACACTTCCCGATAACTGGAAAATTGGAATTTTTTTGAACTGAATTTTTTGACGGGGCTGTCTCAAAAGCACACGGATTAGACAGTCCCGTCGAAAATTATACCCCGTCGATAATCCCAAAAAGTTCTTCCAGCGTTTCGGCTCGGAGCATGGCGATACGTGTTTCCCTAAAATTGGGAATCCCTTTAAAAACAGGCGTAACCGCCAAATGTCGCCGGCTATGAATAATTCCTTTCAAGCGGGTAGCCGCCAAATCCCCAAGGGGGGCTTCGATACCATCAAGCCACTTTACAGAAGCAAGAATGTGTTCTTTTAAAATGTCTTTTTTTTCTTCAAAACTTAAAAAATCCCCCTGTTTTTCGTCTTCTGT
>JAISXQ010000213.1 GCA_031270425.1 Prevotellaceae bacterium
ATTAAATTCTGTTTTGGTCGGCGAACCGATCATTAATAAAAAGCCCAGTACGATAACGGCAAAACCGATACCGATAAGTATCAGGTTGGTTTTGCTTAGCGCTAAACGATTGTTATTTGCCATATTTTAAAGTTAGAAGTTAGAAGTTAGAAGTTAGAAATTTTGATTTATACAAAATACATTTTATCGGTTGTCATTTTCAAATACCTGCCTACGGCAAAGTAGGACAGTAATGCCGCCAGCAGCGTCCCGACCGCAATCACTCCGCCGGAAACAATGGCAAAAGGAATCCAATGCCGGACGTCGAAAGCGATGTCGAAGTGAAATTGCACGTAGTAAAGCAACGCCAATAAATATACGACGGATAGCAACGCCGCAATGCAGCCGTTAATCATGCTGCGGCGGATATACGGACGGCGGATGAACCAAGGCGTAGCCCCGACGAGTTTCATGGTGTTGATAATGAAACGGTTAGAATAAATCATCAGGCGTATGGTGGTATTGAAAAGCGCAATGGATACAAAAAGAAGCACCAAAGCTATTCCCAGTAAAAATATGCTTGCTTTTTTTATGTTTTCGTTTACAATATCCATTACATCTTTTTGATAGACAATTTTATAAATGTTGTCAAAGGTTTTCAATTTCCTTTCTATCACTTTAATACTGTCGCTATTGGCGTATGCGGCGTTTAGTTTCACTTCCAGGGAAGCGCGGAGGGGATTATAACCTAAAAAATCCTGAGGATTTTCGCCCATCGCCTTGACGTGCTCTTCCAAAGCCTTCTCTTTTGATATATATTCCGTCGATTTGGCGTAAAGAGAGTTTTTCAGGTAATTTTCAATACGTCCGGCATAGGATTTTTCCATTTGGTCGTTAAGCACAATGGATACGTTCAGGTTTTCTTTCACCTGTCTGGTTATGTCGCTTGCCGTGAGAAACAGCAAACCAACCATTCCAATCAAAAACAATACCAACGACATACTGACAACAGCCGTTAGCTGCATATTGAAAAAGGTACGCCTTTTTCCTCCTCCTATATTTTTTTCTTTCGCCATTACAATTACATTACCGGTTTTGTGCGATGCGGATTTTAGAAAGCAGTCTTCGGGAAAAATTATACAAAAGTACATCATTTTTTTCAAAGCCGCCTTGTTTTAACGGATTAAATTTTAAGAAAATGTTTTAGCACACGGATGACACGTTCCCGATAGTTGTCGGGAAGGGATTTGCGCGGATTTTTAACCTGTTAGTTATTAATGTGTTAAAAACATGAGTTTATTATTTATAAATAGAACAGGATATTGCCTGCAACGAAAATTCTGTTATTCACGAAATAATACGTATTTTTGCCAGTCGAAAAAGACAGCTGTAAATAGCTTTTATAATATGAACCCGGAACAAATTCAGTCTATCCGCAAGGACTTTCCCATTCTTGCAGAGGAAGTTTACAATAAAAAACTTATTTATTTCGATAATGCCGCCACGACACAGAAACCGCGTTGCGTTGTCGAAAAAATAGCTTACGGTTATTATCACATCAATGCCAACATACATCGGGGGGTGCATTACCTGAGCCGGCAGGCGACGGAAGCGCACGAAAACGCGCGGCAGGCTGTCGCTTCGTTTTTGCACGCGGCTAAGCGCGAAGAGATAATCTTTACCCGCGGGGCAACGGAAGCGATTAATCTGGCGGCGTTTTCTTTCGGCGAAGCGTTTTGCGGGGAAGGCGACGAAATTGTTGTTTCGGCTATGGAACATCATGCCAATATTGTGCCTTGGCAAATGCTCTGCGAGCGGAAGAAAATGAAACTGCGCGTTATCCCTGTCAACGGGCGCGGCGAGCTGGATATGGCGGCATTCGGCGGATTGTTGAACGAACGCACGCGCATGATTGCCGTTGCGCATGTATCCAACGTACTGGGAACAATTAATCCGGTGGACGAAATCATAGGCAAGGCTCATGCCCACGATATTCCCGTGTTAATCGACGGAGCGCAGGCGCTTGCCCATATTCCGGTCGATGTGGAAAAACTCGACGCCGATTTTTATACTTTTTCGGGGCATAAAATTTACGGACCAACCGGAGTCGGCGTGCTTTACGGCAAGGAAAAATGGCTGAATGCCATTCCACCCTATCAGGGCGGGGGCGAAATGATTTCAAACGTAAGTTTTGAAAAGACGACCTACAACGAAATTCCCTTTAAGTTTGAAGCCGGAACGCCCGATTATATCGGTTCCACAGCATTGGTGGAAGCATTGCGCTACATAGAGGCTACCGGACTGGACAAGATAAACGCTTATGAACACGAACTGCTGACCTACGCCACCGGACGTTTGCTTAAAGAAATCGACAAAGCGAGGATAATAGGTACGGCTGAAAATAAAAGCGCCGTTCTGTCGTTTTTGATCGGCAATATCCATCCTTACGATATTGGCATGTTGCTCGATAAAATGGGAATAGCCGTCCGAACGGGACATCACTGCGCACAACCGCTGATAGACTTCTACGGCATTCCGGGAACAGTACGCGCTTCGTTTGCGTTTTATAATACAAAAGAAGAAATTGATATTTTTATAGACGCTTTGAAAAAAGCAGTGGCGATGCTGACGTAATCAGAGCACAGACTTTCAGAATCTATAAGTCTAAAAATCTGACATTTATAATCTGTGTTCTGACATCTAAAAATCTAAAATAATGACTATTAACGAAATTCAAGACGAAATTATAGAAGAATTTAGCCAATTCGACGATTGGATGGATCGTTACGCGCTTCTCATTGATTTGGGAAATTCGCTAAAAGCTCTCAAAAACGAAGATAAAACCCCTCAGAACATTATAGAGGGCTGCCAGAGCCGCGTGTGGTTGACGGCTAAGTATGAAAATGGCATTATCGAATTTCGGGGGGAAAGCGACGCGGTTTTAGTAAAAGGCATTGTAGCCCTGCTTATCCGCCTGCTTTCGGGGCAGACGCCCGACAGCATTATTAACGCCGACCTTTATTATATCGACGCCATATGACTGAAAGAAAATCTTTCGCCGACGCGCTCAAACGGTTTGCTGGCAATGATTAAACAAATGAAATATTACGCCATGGCTTTTAAGGCAAAAGGCGTATAACACACAATCAAACAGCAATAAAAGAGGAAATTCAACGTTGAATTTCCTCTTTTATTTGTAGCGGGAACGAGAGTTGAACTCGTGACCTCCGGGTTATGAATCCGACGCTCTAACCATCTGAGCTATCCCGCCGCTTTTTATTTTTTGAGGTGCAAAGATAGTTATTTTAGCAGAGTGAACAAATAAATCGGTAGAAATAATTAAACATTGTCTTCAAAAAATTAAATAAAACTATTGTTATTGTCTCTGCGGGTGGGTTGTAAAAAAGATGGGATTTGATTTTTCAAAATAAGGACGAACAAAAATTTATACCGCTAATTTACAAAGGAAGACGGCTCGAAATGACTTTCGAGCCGTCTTCCTATTAAAAATCAAACGTTGAATTAAGCTTCCGCACTGGCGCTTTCACTTGTTTCTTCGTCTTTCTTCGCCGTTTTTTTCGCTCTGGGCTTCGCCGTTTTTTTCACTTTGGTTTCTTCCTTAGTTTCCACTTTGGTTTCTTCGGTTTCTTCTTTGGCTTCCACTTTGGTTTCTTCTTTGACTACTTCTTCGGCTACTTCTTTTCCGGCAGTTTCTTTATCTTTTGCCTTTTTGGTGGATTTCTTCGCCGTTTTTTCTTCGTTAGCGGCTTTGTTATCCAACTGTTCTTTCAAATCGGCCAAAGACTGGATGTCGCCCAATGTTGTTTTTTCTATCGCAGGCGTAGCGATTGCGGGAGCTTCTTCCTTTTTGGAGCGTTTTGACGCTTTTTTAGGAGCGGCGCTTCCTGCAACTTCACTTGTTTCGGCGCGTTTTGCATCTTCGTGGACGCGGCTGTGCGAAAGAATAATCCGTTTCGCGTCTTTGTTGAATTCAATTACTTTGAATTGCAATTTTTCGTCGATTTGAGCCTGCGAACCGTCTTCTTTTACCAGATGCTTCGGAGTAGCGAATCCTTCCACGCCATAAGGCAAGGCGATTACCGCGCCTTTGTCGAGAACTTCCACGACGATGCCTTCGTGTACACTGTCGGAATAAAATACGGTTTCCAATACATCCCAGGGATTTTCTTCCAGTTGTTTGTGTCCGAGGCTCAGGCGGCGATTGTCTTTGTCGATTTCGAGAACAACCACGTCAATGTCGGCTCCTATCTGGGTAAATTCCGACGGATGTTTGATTTTCTTCGTCCATGAAAGGTCGGAAATGTGGATCAATCCGTCAACGCCTTCTTCAATTTCGACAAACACGCCGAAGTTGGTAAAGTTGCGCACTTTCGCCGTATGCTGGCTTCCAAGCGGATAGCGGGTTTCTATATCTTCCCAAGGATCGGTTTTCAACTGCTTAACGCCCAGCGACATTTTGCGGTCGTCGCGGTCGAGCGTCAAAATAACGGTTTCCACGTCGTCGCCTACTTTCAGGAAGTCCTGTGCCGAACGCAGGTGTTGCGACCAGCTCATTTCCGATACGTGGATCAAGCCTTCCACGCCCGGAGCAATCTCTACGAAAGCGCCGTAGTCGGCCATTACCACTACTTTTCCTTTTATTTTGTCGCCTACTTTCAGGTTTTCGTCCAAAGCGTCCCAAGGATGAGCCGAAAGTTGTTTCAATCCGAGGGCGATGCGTTTTTTCTCGTTGTCGAAATCAAGAATAACAACATTCAGTTTTTGATCCAGTTTAACGATTTCTTCTGGATGCGTAATACGTCCCCAAGAGAGGTCGGTAATGTGGATTAAGCCGTCGACGCCGCCCAAATCGATAAATACGCCGTAGGAAGTGATGTTTTTAACAACGCCTTCGAGTACCTGACCTTTTTGCAGCCTGCTGATGATTTCTTTCTTTTGTTGTTCGAGTTCGCTTCGATAAGCGCCTTGTGCGATACAACAACGTTCCTGAACTCGTAGTTGATTTTCACCACTTTGAATTCCATTGTTTTGCCAACAAATATATCGTAATCGCGGATGGGCTTCACGTCGATTTGCGAGCCGGGCAGGAAGGCTTCGATGCCGAATACATCTACAATCATACCGCCTTTCGTACGGCATTTGATGTATCCCTTAACGATTTCCTGCGATTCGAGAGCCGCGTTTACTTTATCCCAAGAGCGGGTAGCGCGCGCCTGTTTGTGCGAAAGCAGCAACTGACCTTTTTTGTCTTCCTGACTCTCGATGTAAACTTCTACTTTGTCGCCCACTTTCAAATCGGGATTGTAGCGAAATTCGCCCATAGGAACGATACCGTCCGATTTGTAGCCGACATTGATCACTACTTCGCGTTTGTTGATCGAAATAACGCTTCCTTCAACAACTTCCTTATCCTTGATAGCGGTAAGCGTGTTGTCGTAAATTTTTTCCATTTCGGCTTTCGATTGAGCTGAAAGGTTGTCGCCTTTTTCGTAAGCGTCCCAATCGAATTCTGCTTCAACTACGGGAGCTTTTTCTTTTTTTGCTCTGCTTGGGGCTTCTTCGATAACTGTTTCTTCAACTGTTGCGGGAGCGGTTTCTTCTACCGCATGAGCAACTTCTTCCGTTGCCGCTACAACTTCTTCTGCTTCCGGTGCGGGAATTTCAGCCGCAACTTCTTCTACTTCTGTTTCGACTGTGGGAACAGTTTCTTCTGTTTTTACCTCTGTTGCTTCAACTTCGGGTGTTACCTCTTCGGGGAGGATTGTTTTCTTTTCCATAAGAAAATTTGTTTTTACTAACTAAATTAGTAGGTTAGACATTATGTTAATTATAAAAAAACGTGGGCGCAAAGATACAAAAAAATATGATATGGTTGATTTTTTGAGGTTATTTTCCCACACAAAACTTTCCGAAAATATTCCCCAGAATTTCATCATTAGAAATTTGTCCGGTGATTTCGCCGAGATAGCTTATGCACTCCCGTATATCCTGACTGAGAAAATCGCCGGAAACATCATTGTCCAAACCTTCGCTTACCCGTTGTATGGATACGAGAGCTTTTCGCAAAGCATTGTAATGGCGGACGTTACTAATCACCACGTCGCCGGGACAAATTTCGGGAAGTTGGGAAGCCTTGATTAACGCATTCTGCAATTTTTCAATATGTGTTTTGTTTTTTGCGGAAATATAAATGCGTTCCGCCTCGAAAACCTCGAAAAGCTGGTTCAAAACATCCAGCTCTTCCGATGATATTTTATCTATTTTATTGAATACAAGAATGATTTTTTTCCCTTCGGCGCGTTTGGCGATGCGTTCCGTCAGCCATTCGATGCGTTCGCTTACCTGCGTACCGTCCACCAGCCAAAGTACGATGGAAGCCTGCTCAATTTTTTGATAGGTGCGCTCGATGCCCAGATTTTCGATTTTGTCTTTCGTGTTACGGATGCCTGCCGTATCGATAAACCGGAAGGTAATTCCCTTGATATTCACCGTATCTTCGATTACGTCGCGCGTGGTGCCGTGTATGTCGGAAACGATGGCTTTGTCTTCGTTCAGCAACACATTCAGCAAAGTCGATTTCCCGACGTTCGTTTCGCCTACCAAGGCTACCGGAATACCGTTTTTCAGGGCATTACCAAGCCGGAAAGAATCTGACAGCTTTTCGATTTTCTTTTCTATTCCGGCGGCAAGTTCTTTCAATTGCGAACGGTCGGCAAATTCTACGTCTTCTTCGCTGAAATCGAGTTCCAATTCTACCAGCGAAACAAAATCAAGCAAACGGGAACGGAGCGCCTGCAATTCGGACGAGAAACCGCCCCGCATTTGGTTCAACGCCATGCGATGCGCTGCGGCAGAGGTGGAAGCGATTAAATCGGCAACGGCTTCGGCTTGCGAAAGATCCATCTTGCCGTTAAAAAAAGCACGACGGGTAAACTCTCCGGCTTCGGCAAGCCTTGCTCCTTTTTCCAAAAGCAATTGCAGGATACTTTGCTGGATGTAGGCGGAACCATGGCAGGAAATCTCGACCGTATCTTCGCCCGTAAACGAATGAGGCGTCCGAAAAACACTTACCAAAACCTCATCTACAAGTTGAGTGTTGTTTTCGGTATCTTCGCAATTAAAAATTTGTCCGAAAACGACAGAGTTCGCAGGCGTTTCTGCAAGTTGTTTTCCATTTTTTGCCATAAAGATTTTATCCGCAAGGTCGATACTTCCAACACCCGAAATACGGATTACGGCAACTCCTCCGACTCCGGGAGGGGTAGAAACAGCACAAATTATATTTTCATTCATTTTCAACAATATATCAAGGTTTTATCCCTGTTCATTTTCGTCATGCTCCGCGTCGTCGACTTCTTCCCACGCAGTTAATTGGCTTGCTTTTTTCAACGCTTTACGGATTCCGAAAGCCAGAACAAATCCGGTTATCCCATAATAGATCAGCGCGGCGGCGGCAAAATATCCGATCAGATTGCTTATTCCCTGCGGATTTACAATAACCAATACGCCGAGAGCGACCAGCAACAACGGACTGAGAAAAGCCAGCGCCGACGTTTTCGGCGCATATTTACGCATATCGAAAATTTCGAAAAACTGTATTACAGACAACAGAATTACCAAAATGCCAACTACAAAAACAAACAAGTTGACAAAAAACGCGGACGCCAGTATTAAAGCCAATCCGCCGGAAACGGATAACACGCCGCTCGATATAATCAAGTAGAAAAAACCGCTTTCGCGTCCTTTATTCGCCGAAATGACCAAAGAAACAATACCCGATACGATAAGCAATACCCCCATACCGATTACAACGCTTTTAGCCAGCAAGTCGGGATAAATCCACAGCAGGACGCCACCCAAAAAGCAGATGATAGCACGCAGAAAAAGCCAGTCGGTTTTTATAAAAAATGATTTTTTTACCGGATTCGACATACATGTAAAATTTTTAACGATTTATTTTTCTTGTTATGTATTAAATTCTTTCCAATACAATTTTAATCAATCCTTCAATAGACCCCTTATAATTCGTATTCATATTGTGCGACACGCGTCCGGCAATAATGGCGCATACGGTCATAGCTTTGTGTCCGAGCAATTTTCCCAAACCGGCAAGCGCGGAACTTTCCATTTCAAAATTCGTGATAACTTCGCCTTTGTAAGCGAATGTCCGAATTTTTTCGTTCAAATCGGGAAAAGCCGGTTCCGCCCGCACGTAACGCCCCTGGGGTCCGTAAAAGCCGGGAGCCGCTATGGTAATTCCCTTTACCATATCGTGTCCGATGCGTTCTACCAGCTCCTCGTCCGCTTTAACGACGTAGGGCGCAGGCAATCTCGACGACCAGTCGCTGTGTTTGCAAAAAGCCTCCTCGAAATCGTATTCCAACATACCGTCCGGCGCTTTATAAAAATTAAGCAATCCGTCGAAACCCATGGAATACTTTGCCACCACATACGCACCTACCGGAGAAATATCCTGCAATCCGCCCGAAGTGCCTACACGCACCATGCTAAGCGTCTTTTTCACATTTTTTACTTCGCGCGTCTTAAAATCGACGTTTGCCAAAGCGTCCAGTTCGGTTACTACAATATCAATATTATCCGTGCCGATTCCATGAGAAACGCAGGAAATGCGTTTACCTTTATACGTTCCGGTTATGGTGTGAAATTCGCGGCTGGATACGTCGCACTCAATCGAATCAAAATGCCTGGCAATCAAATCGACTCTCGCGGGGTCGCCCACAAGAAGGACTGTATCAGCTAACTGTTCCGGTTTAATATGCAGATGGAAGACCGAACCATCGTCATTAATAATCAGTTCCGAAGCGGGAATGACTCTCATAATGGTTTATTTTTTTGTCTTGATTCTTGGCTCTTGGCTCTTGATTCTAAAACGGCAAATCGCTGCCTCCGCTTGCCGGATTTTCCGGTTCAAAGGGAGGAATCGACGGCGGCGGCGCGTCAAAGGGCGGCGCAAGTTCCGCGCTTTCCGTTTTTTTCTCTACTTTCCACGCGCGAATGCTTGTGTACCATCTTCCGTTATACTCACGGCTTTCGATATCGAAACTCACCGTAACATCGTCTCCAACAGCCATCGGATATTGGCTGATGCGATCGTTAAATAAATTGAAACAAACTTTTCGAGGATACTGATCGGCAGTTTCCAACACATAATCCTGCGAACGCCATGTTCCGTTTCTTCCTTCTCCGGTTGCCAAAGGCAAAACGGTAATAATTCTTCCAGAAATTTCCATTGATAATAAATTATTTTTTCTTTGTTTTTTTATGAGGAACAAAGATAATGAGAAAAATGGGGCTATGTAAATTTAATCCCATTTTATTTTAGTATTCTTCTAAAATATTTTTAAATTCGTCGTGTAAAGATTGATTTCTTACATATGGGCATTTCAAAAAGAATCAAATCTGTCATCCCCGCTTTACAATAGTCAAAAAAACAGATGTTTTAATCAACTCATGTTTTGTAAATCGCAGCAAATTTCGTAAATTTGTGCGCAATTTAAAAAATTCAATTTTAAACTATAAATAAAATGATTAAAGTAGGTATTAATGGTTTCGGTCGCATCGGACGTTTGGTGTTCCGCGCCGCTCAAGAAAGAAACGATATTCAAGTCGTTGCAGTAAATGACCCGTTTTTGGATATTGACTATCTGTTGTACTTGTTGAAATACGATACGGTACACGGTAAATTCCAAGGAACTGCCGAAAACAAAGGTGGTAAATTAGTTGTAAATGGTAAAGAAGTTGCTTTTTTTGCAGAAAAAGATCCCGCCGCTATTGCGTGGGGCAGCGCCGGAGCCGACTTTGTAGTTGAATCTACCGGAGTTTTCACAACTACGGAAAAAGCTTCCGCACACCTGAAAGGCGGCGCTAAGAAAGTAGTTATCTCCGCTCCTTCCGCCGATGCTCCCATGTTCGTTTGCGGTGTAAACTTAGACAAATACACGAAGGATATGGACATTGTTTCCAACGCTTCTTGCACGACCAACAGTTTGGCTTCCCTGGCTAAAGTTATCCACGACAAATTCGGCGTCATCGAAGGTTTGATGACAACCATTCACGCTGCTACAAACACTCAAAAAACAGTCGACGCCCCTTCGTCAAAAGATTGGAGAGGCGGTCGTTCTATCCTGAACAACATCATTCCTTCTTCGACGGGAGCTGCAAAAGCCGTAGGCAAAGTTATCCCTTCGCTGAACGGTAAGCTGACCGGTATGTCGATGCGCGTTCCGACTGCCGACGTATCGGTTGTCGATTTGACAGTACGCTTGGAAAAAGGCGCAACATACGACGAAATCAAAGCTGAAATAAAACGCGCTTCCGAAAATGAGTTGAAAGGTATCCTCGGATATACCGAAGATTCGGTTGTTTCTACCGACTTCATCCATGACGCGCGCACTTCCATTTTCGATGCGAAAGCAGGTATCGCTTTGAACAATAACTTTGTAAAATTAGTTAGCTGGTACGACAACGAGTGGGGCTATTCAAGCAAAGTATTGGATTTGATCGCACACATGGATACTGTAAAATAACCCTTTACAGGTATTTCGGACAAATTTTACCAAAGAGTTGCAAGGCTAATCCTGCAACTCTTTGTTTTTTTTCAATTGCGATGTTGCAAGGGTAAATTCCAAATAAGGCATAGCTATTCCATTGAAATTAAAGTCAATAAATCCCGAAAAAGCAGGACGGGTCTTATTGATCTGCGTTTTTGTTCGGTGGAAATAAAACGTTCTACCCCGCCTTGCGGGAAATTACCCGCTTCCGGGTTTATTAGGTTGCGCCCATTATTTTTCGTACTTTTGCGGGTAAATTTTTCAATTTATGGAAGAACACTTGCCCAATCACTACGTATACAGCCCGAATGTTATCGAATTTGTAACCGTTGTGGCGGAAACCTGCCTGTTTCTGGAACGCCTCGCGGAACATTCGCCCGCCGAGTTTGTCGATAAGTCGGTAAAAATACTCCCGTTGCTCTATTTGAAAGCATCACTGGTAGGAATTCCCGAACGGGAACTTGACGAGGAACCCGAACGTTTTGTAACGGAAGACGACTACCGCTACTTATGCGAAGGGATAGCCCGGCTGTTAGGGAAGGACGATTCGTACCTGGAAGTTTTTCATCCCGACATGGCGTACAGCGACGCTCCGGTTGCCGCTTTTATTTCGGAAAACATCGCCGACATCTATCAGGAATTGAAAGATTTTGCCGCCAACTACCGGCTGGGAGAGGAAGAAATAATGAACGATGCCCTCGCCGTTTGCCTCGACGCTTTCGGCGAACACTGGGGGCAGAAGCTGCTCGGAACGCTTAGGGCGTTGCACGCACTGCGTTACGACAGCGAATTTGGCGAAGATGAAAAAGGGGAAAAACAGGATTATCCAAAAATAGACAGGAATCGTTTTTTGAATTATCAAGCCACAGCCCCTTAATATATGAAAGCTAAAATATCGAAAGAAGAAGTAAACCGGATGCCTGTCGGAACCTTTGAAGGAAAAATTACCTTGATAGAGGACGAATTGGAGGTTGCCGCCGCTATCGAAGAATTGCGCAAATATCCGGTTGTGGGCATCGACACCGAAACGCGCCCTTCGTTTACCCGCGGCATTCATCATAAAGTAGCTCTGCTTCAAATTTCCTCCTTTAACCACTGCTTTTTGTTTCGGTTGAACAAAATAGAACGCTCCGAAAAACTCTTCGATTTTCTTGCGAACGCGGACGTGAAAAAAGTCGGTCTTTCGCTCCGCGACGATATTTCGGGACTTAGCAGAAGACTTCTTTTTAAGCCGCAAAATTTTATCGACATACAGAATATCGCCCAAAACTACGGAATTCTGGAACTGAGTCTGCAAAAAATATACGCCATCGTTTTCGGTAAAAAAATATCGAAGACACAGCGCCTTACCAACTGGGAAAACGACGAACTGAGCGAAGCCCAACAAATTTACGCCGCCACGGACGCTTGGGCTTGCCTGTGCATCTACTCCGAATTGCAAAGTAAAGAAAAACTAACGCAAAAGCAGCTGGCAGAATTATTGGAAGAACAGGCAAACGAGTTAGCAAGTAAACAAATTATGCAGATAAACGAAAGGTAAACAGTCTTTGTTCCTTGCCATAATCTTTGCTTTATAAAAAATGACTTCAATAATACTAAAACCAAAAAAAGAAGAAAGCCTGCGCCGTTTTCATCCCTGGGTGTTTTCGGGCGCCATACGGCAGATTAAGGGAAAAGTCTGCGAAGGCGATGTGGTGGAAGTCTGCGACTCCGACGGAAATTTCTTAGCTTTGGGACATTACCAGATAGGGAGTATTGCCGTGCGAATTCTTTCTTTTGAAAAAGAAACGATTGATAATTCGTTTTGGACTAAAAAAATCCGTTCGGCTTATGCCCTGCGCCAATCTCTGGGACTGCTCCGTGGAAACGAGAACAACGCCTGCCGCCTGATTCACGGCGAAGGCGATTCGCTGCCGGGGCTAATCGTTGATATGTACGATGATACGGCTGTGATGCAGGCACATTCGGTAGGAATGCACGAAATTCGCGAAACCTTGGCGCAAGTAATAGCAGAAAACATTCCCGAAGTGAAAAACGTGTATTATAAATCGGAAACAACGTTGCCTTTCAACGCGCCTGTCACGCCCGAAGACGGTTATTTGATTGGAAAGGAAACTTCGCAGCTTGCCGTCGAAAACGGATTGAAATTTCATATCGATTGGCTCCGCGGACAAAAAACGGGCTTTTTTATTGATCAGCGCGAAAACCGCAGCCTGCTCGAACATTACTCCAAAGGGCGTTCGGTATTGAACATGTTCTGCTACACGGGCGGATTTTCGGTTTACGCCATGCGCGGAGGAGCGGAATTGGTTCACTCGGTGGACAGCTCGGCAAAAGCCATTGAACTGACGGAGAAAAATATCGCACTCAACTTCCCCTGCGATAAACGCCATGCCTCTTTCGCGCAGGACGCTTTCCGCTTCCTGAACGAAAATCAACAGAAATACGACCTGATCATCCTTGACCCGCCAGCATTCGCCAAACACCGCGACGCGCTCCGCAACGCGCTGAAAGGCTACAAACGGCTAAACGCGAAAGCATTTGAACAGATAAAGCCGGGAGGAATCGTGTTTACATTTTCCTGTTCGCAGGCGGTAAGCAAGGAACAGTTCCGGTTGGCGGTATTCAGCGCGGCAGCCGAAAGCCGGCGGAATGTCCGCATCCTTAGCCAACTCGTGCAACCCGCCGACCATCCGGTAAATATTTACCACCCCGAAGGGGAATATTTGAAGGGACTGGTTCTTTGGGTGGAATGAAGAACGCCAGCCCCAAAAGTCCCCCTGAGGGGAAACAACGTTCGGCGTAAGCCAATTAGGGGGCTATTACAGCATCTCAAAAAAGTTACCGATTCCACCATTTAAACTTCCGCATTCCATTGCATTCCGCTTTCTTTCAAAAAACAAAAATCCCTGAAAATTAATAACTTTCAGGGATTTACTTCTTTATTTCTTTTTGCTTTCGTGGTACCACCAGGAATCGAACCGGGGACACAAGGATTTTCAGTCCTTTGCTCTACC
>JAISXQ010000262.1 GCA_031270425.1 Prevotellaceae bacterium
GTTTCAAGATTTCAAAATTAAAGCCTCAACAAAATTTTGAAATTTCAAGATTTCAAGTTTCAAGATTTCAAAATTAAAGCCTCAACAAAATTTTGAAATTAGAAATTTTGAAATTAGAAATCTTGAAATTAGAAATCTTGAAACCATTTGTTTGTGGGCAGTGATGGATTCGAACCACCGAAGTCGAAAGACAGCTGAGTTACAGTCAGCCCCATTTGGCCACTCTGGTAACTGCCCCTTATTTTGCGGGGACAAAGGTAGTTCGAAAAATTTAAATTACCAAATAATATTTGCCATTTTTATTGCGGTAATGGCGGCTTCCGCTCCCTTATTTCCATATTTGCCGCCTGCTCTTTCCAATGCCTGTTCTAATGTTTTGGTCGTGAGCACCCCAAATATGGCAGGGCATCCGTCCCGGCGTGTGTTAAGAACCGTTATCCCTTGGGTTACACTTTGGCAGACATAGTCGAAATGAGGCGTTTCGCCCTGAATTACGCAGCCGATAACGATAATGGCGACGTATTTATACACTTTCATGCCGTCGATCATGCAGTAATAATCGTCCATAAGCTGTTTTGCCGCATAGGTTAGTTCAAAAGCGCCCGGTACGTGTATTATTTTTATGTGTTCGGGCTTGACGCTATTTGCAGTAAGAGTAGTTACCGCGCCGTCGAGCATTGCGTGCGTAACTTGCGGATGCCAATCGGCGACAATAAGGGCGTATTGCTGTTCGGGCAGTTTGGATTTGTCTGTCCCATCCAGGTTGTAGTCCGTTGGATTTTGGTATTGGGTAGCCATAAGTCGGCTGTTTTTTTATTTTTGTATACGCGCTATATATTTGTCAATATCCGATGCCTCGTTGCTTTGAGGATATTTTTCCTTTATGGTTGTAAAACTTTTTACCGCTTTATCCGGCTTGTTAACCGATTCGTAGGCTAAACCGGCTTTTTTCAGATAGATGGGAGCGGTAACCTGATTATCCAACCCGGCTGCTTTTTCAAAATAGCCGACGGCTTTTCCCGTCTCGTTCAGTTCAACGTAGCTGTCGCCGATAAGACCGGTTACGGTTGCCGTCAAATAGTTGTCTTTTCCGTCGTATTGCGACAGGTATTTTATGGCGTGCTGATATTCGCCAAGTTTGTAATAACAAATTCCCGCATACGCCGTAGCTACATTCCCTGATGAAGTCAGGCGGTATTTCGACGCTATTTCTTTAAAACCGGCAAACTCGAAATTACCGTTCAGCGCTACTTCGAAAGAATCGACGCTGAAATAATTTTCGGCTTTGTACAACTCGTTTTCCGCTGCAATTTCCTGCGGGCGCAGGTAAAAATTCCTGAACGCAAGTATTGCCAATACGGTCAAAACAATAATGCCTATTCCTGTTAAAATTTGTTTTTGATACTTTTCAATAAACGCTTCCGTGGTGGTTAAAGCCTGTTCTACGCTTTGGAACTCATCGCGTTTATCCGTTTCTTTTTTTGCCATAGTAAAAATGATAATGCTGTTTTCGATTTTTTTTGATAAAGCAGAGCAAAAGTAATGTTTTTCTTTTAAACTGCGAAATTTAACCTCTAATTTTCCATATAAATACTTTGGGTCGGGAACGCAAATTTAAGTCCTGCCGTGTTGAACGACTCCAATATTGCCATATTCATGGCAGAAGTGGTTTGAGGAATATCGCCCGATTTCAGTATGTAATAAATAAAGGTTATTACCAATGCCGAATCTTCAAAATCGGAAAAATAAACAATGGACTCTTTCGGGTCAATCGACCGGGTTGTTTTTGTAAGTTCTTGAAGTATGCTTATGGCTTGTTTCATTTGTTCGGGCGTGGTGTCGTAGGTTAATCCCAATTTTATCGTTACCCGCCGTTTGGGCTCGTTGGAGATATTTACGACTGAGGCGTCCATGATTTTGGAATTGGGAATGGTAACCAGTCGTTTTTCCAGCGTGCGGATGCGCGTACTGCGGAACCCGACTTCTTCCACCGTCCCTTGGAAACTGTCAACGGTAATCATGTCGCCGATGCGGAAAGGTTGGTCGGTAAGCAGGGTAAATCCCCCGAAAATATTTTTAATTGTATCCTGAGCCGCCAGCGCAGTTGCCAAACCACCTACTCCCAAAGCTCCCAACAGGGTTTTTATATCCAGACCGACATTGTTTAAAGCCGTTACGATACCGATAATCCACACGATAATCAGAATAACCCGGCGGAACATGGGAACCAGCCGGACGTCAATCGATTTTTTTCTTTTTACCGAAGCTTTTTCCGACCAATATTCCTCGATTAGCCCGACGATAAGCTTGGATACGAACCACGTTCCATTGAGGACGATAAGAATCTGATAAGTTCGCGAAATAAGCGACTGCGCCTGCTCTCCCAGATTGAGGCGGGTTAAAGCGACCCAAATGGCGGCTAAAGTCAGTCCGAATAAAACGGGCGCTTCGAGCGTAGTGAAAAAAATATCGTCGAAACGGTTTTTGGTCTTTCGCGTTATCTTTTGTATTACATATTTGTTTGTTAACGAAAATAACTTGTTGAGGATAAATACCCCCATGATGATAAGGAGGGATATTCCCCAACTTTCAAGCGTGTTGCCGTAAAATTCCTGTGATAACATATCTATAATTTACAATTTAACTATTTAACTATTTACCATTTACTGCTGTTCTATGTAAAAAGCATCGCTCGGCATACGCCAATCGCCGCGCGGCGAAAGATTGATGCTTCCTACTTTCGGTCCGTCGGGCATGCACGACCGTTTGAACTGCTGCGAATAAAAACGCTTCAAAAACACTTTCAGCCATTTTTTTATAATTTCCTTAGAATAAAGCCCTGCAAAAGCATGTTCCGCTAAAAAAAGTATTTTCCCGGGACTGAAACCAAAACGGACAAAATAGTATAAAAAGAAATCGTGCAGTTCGTAAGGTCCTACAAGGTCTTCCGTTTTTTGTACGATATTGCCGTTGTTGTCGGCAGGAAGCAATTCGGGACTGACGGGCGTGTTCAGCACATCGTTCAGGACGACTTGCGCTGGCGCGTCTAATTCTGTTGCAGCCCACGAAACCAAATAACGCACCAATGTTTTAGGAACTCCCGAATTGACGGCGTACATCGACATGTGGTCGCCGTTGTAGGTAGCCCAGCCGAGCGCGAGTTCCGACAGGTCGCCCGTACCGATGACCAACCCCTTGTATTTGTTGGCTAAATCCATTAAAATTTGCGTCCGTTCGCGAGCCTGCGCGTTTTCGTAAGTTGTGTCGTGTATTTCGGGGTTGTGTCCTAGGTCTTCAAAATGTTGCAAACAGGCTTTTTTAATGGATATTTCCCGCGAAGTAACGCCAAGCGATTCCATCAATTTTACGGCATTGGCGTAAGTTCTGTCGGTTGTTCCGAATCCGGGCATGGTAACGCCGATAATGCGCTTGCGGTCGTAGCCGAGTTTGTCCGCTGTTTTTATGCAAACGAGAAGCGCTAATGTGGAATCAAGCCCTCCCGAAATCCCGACGACAAGATGTTCCGCCTGCGTGTGCATCCAGCGTTTTGCCAGTCCGCTTGTTTGGATGGAAAAAATTTCGCGGCAGTTTTCTGTGCGGCTTTCGAGCGACGGCACAAAAGGGTGCGGGTTTATTTTCCGTTTTAAATCAGCAGCTTTGGATGTCGCCGGAGTTAGTAAAATCGTTCTGAAAACGTCTGATTCGGATTTGTTGCTGTCGAAGTTCGTATTTCGTATCCTGTCGGCTGTTAAACGTTCCATATCTATTTCGCTGATAACAAGTTGCGCTTCGAGCGAAAAGCGTTCGGCGGCGGCGATGATGTTCCCGTTTTCGGCAATCAGTCCGTTGCCGGCGAAAACCAAATCGGTGGTGGATTCGCCCGTGCCTGCCGAGGCATACACATAACCCGCTATGCAGCGGGCGGATTGCTGTTCGACCAAGCGGCGGCGGTATTCGTTTTTGCCAACAATATCGTTGCTTGCCGAGAGATTGAAAATGATTCCGGCTCCGTGCAAGGCTTGGTAAGAACTTGGGGGAACAGGCGTCCAAAGGTCTTCGCATATTTCAACGCCGAAGGTAAAACCGCCGTTCGAGAACAATAAATCAGTACCGAAGGGAAGGGTTTCTCCGTCAATTTCAATCATGTATTCAACGGCAGACGCGCCGGAAGCGAACCAGCGTTTTTCGTAAAATTCGCCCGAATTCGGGATGTGGGTTTTCGGGACAATTCCTTTTACAGTCCCTTTTTGTACTACGGCGGCAACGTTAAAAAGCTGATTTTTCAACCGTAAAGGCAAGCCGACTATCAGCACAACATTCATTTCTTTTGTGCGCGACGCCAATCCGGCAAGCGACTGTTTGGCGTCCGACAGCAGTTGCTGCTGAAAAAACAAGTCGGCGCAGGTGTAGCCGGTAATACATAATTCGGGAAAGCAAACGACTTCTACCTGTTCTTTTTCCGCTTTTTCCGCCAATTCGACTATCCTGTCCGCGTTGAACGCGCAATCTGCTACGCGCAGTTGCGGAATGGCGGCGGCTATCCGTGCAAAACCGTTGTTCATGTGTTCAATATTTGACTGCGTCGATTTTACTTCAACTCAATATTTCTAATCGGAAACAAAGGTACGACATTTTTTTTTATTTAACCGTCGGTAAAAAAATAGTAACTTTGCACAAATTTTTTATAAGCACTACAAAAACAAAGCGATGAATTTTATTGAAGAACTGGAATGGCGGGGAATGATTCATTCTGTAATGCCGGGAACGGACGAACAATTAGAAAAAGAAATGACGACGGCTTATGTGGGAATCGACCCGACTGCCGATTCGCTGCATATCGGACATTTGGTAAGCGTGATGATGCTGCGTCATTTTCAACGCGCGGGACATAAACCTGTTGCTTTGGTGGGAGGCGCTACGGGCATGATAGGCGACCCTTCGCTGAAATCAGCCGAACGTAATTTGCTCGACGAGGCAACCTTGCGCCGCAATCAGGAAGCGATTAAAAAGCAATTAGCGAAATTTCTTGATTTTGAAAGCGATGCGCCGAATGCCGCCGAACTGGTCAACAACTACGACTGGATGAAGGATTACAGCTTCCTGAATTTTATCCGCGATATAGGCAAGCATATTACCGTAAATTATATGATGGCGAAGGATTCTGTTAAAAAACGCCTGAGCAATGAATCGAGCGTCGGGATGTCGTTTACGGAATTTTCGTATCAATTGCTGCAAGGTTATGATTTTTTATACCTGTACGAAAATAA
>JAISXQ010000070.1 GCA_031270425.1 Prevotellaceae bacterium
CCCGGTTGCGGATAAGGAAGTAACCTTCTTCGTTGCTTTGCGTGTATATTTTGCTGTCTTTAAATGAAATACCCACAGCGCTCAGCGGATTCCGGTTCTCGTCGAGCACCTGACCGACAACAATTGTTTCCTGCGCTTTTACAACTTCTATACAACATAAAAACGTAATCGCAAGAAGCTGGCGAATAATATGTCGTATCTGTCTTTCCACAAGGTCTTTTATCTTGGCTCTTGGTTCTTGGTTCTTGGTTCTTGGTTCTTGGTTATTGGTTATTCATCGGATGATATTCCAAAATAGTTTTCCGCAGGAACTGAACATCAATATGCGTATACAATTCGGTGCTTGTGATCGATTCGTGTCCCAGCAACTGCTGTATAGCCCGCAGGTTGGCTCCGTTTTCGAGCAGATGCGTGGCGAAAGAATGACGGAAAGTATGCGGACTGATGTTTTTTCGGATACCCGCCAAAGCCGCCAGGTCTTTTACAATGGTAAAAATCATGGCTCGCGTCAGTTTTCCGCCGCGGCGGTTGAGAAATAAAATGTCGTTCGCTTCTTTTTGTATATTCAGCGCGTTGCGGTCAATTTTCCAAAGCTCGATTTGCTTGATGGAACTGGGCGAAAGCGGAAGCAGACGCTGCTTGCTTCCTTTCCCTTCCACCAGCATATAAGCTTCGTCGATGTAGAGTTTCGACAGTTGCAGGTTGATAAGTTCCGATACCCGCAAACCGGAACCGTAAAGTGTTTCGATAATGGCTTTGTTGCGCTGTCCTTCGGGCTTTGAAAGGTCGATTGCCGACACAATGCGGTTGATTTCTTCAAGGCTGAGCACTTCGGGAAGCCGCAAGCCGGTTTTCGGACTTTCGAGCAATTCCGTAGGATCTTCCGAAATGATGTTCCTGTAAATCAGGAAATAATAAAAGGATTTGACGCCCGACAGGATACGCGCCTGCGAACGCGGATGAATGCCCGCTTCGCTTATTTCGACAATGAAATCGCGCAGATGTTCCGGTTTCGCGTCCTGCAAAGCGATGCGTGCGTCGGACAGGTAAGTTTCGAGTTTCGACAAATCGCGCTCGTAAGCCTCCACCGTATTGGGCGAAAGGTTTTTTTCGAGTTTCAGATACAGATGGTACAAGCTCCCTAAATCCAAAGCCTTCTCTAACTCTCCCTCAGGGGGGAGAATTTCGGGTAGTGGATTATTTGGGTAATTACTGTTCATTGTCGTTCGTAAAAGTCCCTCTCCTGTGGGGGATTTAGTTTAGGGGGCTGGATACTGCATCGTTACACAGTGCAGCGAACCGTGCTGTTTGATTAGCGACCTGCAATCTATGCTTACAATTTCACGTTCGGGGAAGGCTTTTTCCAATTGCCGTTTTGCCCTTTCATCTTTCGGCGAATTGTACGCAGGCGTCAGAACGGCATTGTTTATTACCAGAAAGTTGGCGTAAGTCGCCGGCAGTCTTCCGCCGTTTTCATCGTAAACCGCGTCCGCCATCGGCAGAGGCAGTAAGCGGTAAGGACGACCGTCCAATGTACGGAAACGCCGGAGTTCTTCTTCCATTTTTCGGAGTTCATCGTAATGTTCGTCCTTTTCATCGCCGCATTGCACATAAGCAATCGTATCGCCGGGGCAGAAACGCGCCAACGTATCGACGTGGCTGTCGGTGTCGTCGCCTGCCAGATAGCCGTGATGCAGCCAGAGTATTTGTTTTAATCCGAATAAAGCGGTCAAAACAGTTTCAATTTCCTCTTTTGTCTTATTGTTCCGGTTGGGAGCAAGCAGGCATTGCGCGGTTGTAAGCAGCGTTCCTTTGCCGTCGGACTCGATGCTACCGCCTTCGAGTACAATATCCAAACAGTCTTTGTACTGTATGCCGCTTCCGAAAACGCCTTTTTCAAACAAGCGGCGCGTGATTTGATTGTCGTGGTTGGCGGCAAATTTCAAGCCCCATCCGTTGAAGGCGAAGTCGTAAACAAGCGGTCTTCCATCAATAAAAACGGTAATTCCGCCGTGGTCGCGCGCCCAGGCGTCGTTGGAGGGAAGTTCTGCGAAAATGATATTTTTTAATTCAACATCTTTCAGTAATGCTTTTACTTCCTTTTCATTTTGGCAAACAATCAACAATTTTTCTCGCTTGGCGATTTCGCGGGCTATATTTGCAAAACAGGCGTTTACTTCGTCGAGCATATACGCCCAGTCGGTGTCTGCGTGCGGGCAGGTAAGCTGGACAAAATCCTGTTCTGCCCACTCTGCCGGAACTACGATATGCCGGGGAATTTTATCCATTGTCTTTTCCTTTGAACAGGTTAGCGGGGCTTTTTACACGTTAAACCTGAAATGCATGATGTCGCCGTCCTGAACGATGTAATCCTTGCCTTCGACGCTCATTTTTCCGGCTTCTTTGCAGGCGGCTTCGGAACCCAGGGCGATGAAATCGGCGTATTTAATCACCTCGGCGCGTATAAAGCCTTTTTCAAAATCGGTATGAATCACGCCGGCGCATTGCGGCGCTTTCCATCCCTGTTCGTAAGTCCATGCGCGGACTTCCGGAGCTCCGGCGGTAAAATAAGTTTCCAAATTTAATAACTTATACGCCGATTTTATCAAACGAGAAACGCCCGATTCGTGCAACCCCATTTCTTCGAGGAACATTTGACGTTCTTCCCAGGTTTCCAGTTCGGCAATATCGGCTTCGACCGCCGCGGCAACTACCAGAATTTCGGCGTTTTCGTCCGTTACCGCTTCACGGACGGCGTTCACGTAGCTGTTTCCGTTCTTCGCTGAAGCCTCGTCCACATTGCAAACATACATAACCGGTTTACCGGTCAACAGATGCAGGTCTTTTACAAAGGCTTTTTCTTCTTTTCCAAGTTCGACGGTACGCGCCGATTTTCCCTGCAACAAGGCTTCGCGATAGCGCAACAAAATGTCGTAAACGGTTTTTGCCAGCTTGTCGCCGCCCGTCTGCGCCTGTTTCTGAACGCGTGAAATACGGCTTTCGACCGTTTCCAAATCTTTCAACTGCAATTCGGCGTCGATAATTTCCTTATCGCGCACAGGGTTCACGCTGCCGTCCACATGCACAATATTGTCGTCGTCGAAACAGCGCAACACATGCAGGATAGCGTCCGTTTCGCGTATGTTGGCTAAAAATTTATTCCCTAATCCTTCGCCTTTGCTCGCGCCTTTTACCAATCCGGCAATGTCCACAATTTCGACGGTTGTAGGGACAATACGCTGCGGTTTCACCAG
>JAISXQ010000176.1 GCA_031270425.1 Prevotellaceae bacterium
AGAAAGAAACGTTTTTGTTCAATGTAAATATGTTGACGGAACAGCAGAAAAACGAAGTCGAAAAATTGCAGCAACTTGTCGCTGACGACGATGAAATAATCCGCTTGCGTGAGAATATAAAAAAATCGTCTATGGTGAAAGTGGAAAACGGAACGATGACGGTAACCGATTTTATCCGCGACGTTAATGCCGAAAATACGGCTCGCCAAAACAGGACCTTGCACGAAATACAGCTGTTGCAAAGCATTTATAACTATAAATATACACAGGGAGAATAATTTCAAAATTTCTAATTTCAAGATTTCAAGATTTAAACCTGACACATAGTCGACACATAGTATTTTTATCTTTTTTTTAAAAAAGTGCACATAGCCGTAAAACATTCCGGTAAACCGGAATAGTTTTACCCTCTGAGCCTAAGTTCATGTCGAAGACATGGACGGCTATGTGGTCTTTTCTAAACAAAAAAATGTGATGTAAACTATAAACTGTAAACTATAAACTGAATTAAAACTATTGTTTTCTATGTGTTTATGTTTGAAAAAACATTTTTTTTGTCATGTACTAAACAAACAAACAAATACATATTTTATGAAACATTCATCATTTTTGCTGGCTATTACCCTACTTTTTGCTTCTTGCGGCAATAATAAGTTTAGCCACGACGCTTCGGGGACATTTGAAGCGACGGAAATAATCCTTTCTTCGGAAGTTCAGGGTAAAGTAAAGGAACTCAATATACAGGAAGGAGACTGGCTCGAAAAAGGGCAGTATCTCGGATATATCGATACGACGCAGCTGTATTTGAAAAAGCTTCAATTGGAAACTGCGATAAAAGCGCTAAAAGCCGGAAAACCGAGCGTCGAAATTCAGATAGCTTCGCTTAGAGAACAGCTTGTAAAAGCAGAGAGGGAATACGACCGCGTGTTGCGATTGTACAAAGGCGGCGCCGCTACGGAGAAACAGTTGGACGACGCGAAAGCGCAGGCGGATGTACTTCAAAAAAGCATCGACGCGCAGAACAGCATGTTGAGTAAGTCCGTCGGCAGCTTGGACGAAGAAATAAATACGTATAAAATACAGGTAGAGCAGGTGGAAGATATGCTTGCGAAAAGCCGTATTTACAGTCCGGTCGATGGCAGGGTGCTGAATAAATACATTGAAGCAAGCGAATTGGCGGGAGCCGGAACGCCTCTTTTTAAAATTGCCGATACGAGAAATTTGTTTATCAGGATTTATGTGGTAGGCGCTCAGTTGGAAGGAATAAAGCTGGGGCAAGATGTGAAAGTGTTTACAAATGAGTCGATAAAAAAGAGCCAATACTATCGGGGCGCAGTCGCATGGATTTCGGACAAGGCAGAATTTACCCCGAAAACCATACAGACAAAAGACGAACGCGAAAATTTGGTTTATGCAGTTAAGGTTGCTGTAAAAAACGCCGACGGACTGCTTAAAATAGGAATGTATGGCGACGTCAATTTTTAAGCAAGAGGAGCTTCCCATTTCCATTCGGAACATCAGCAAAAGCTACAAGAGCCTGTTATCGGAAGTTCGTGCGCTGGACGATGTGTCGCTCGATATTTATAACGGCGAGCTTTTCGGGCTTATTGGTCCAGACGGATCCGGAAAAACGTCGCTCTTTCGTATTTTGACAACTTTGCTTGTACCCGACAGCGGCAAGGCGACGGTGGAAGGCTTCGATACGGTAAGCCGGTTCAGGGAAATACGCAACATTATCGGTTATATGCCGGGGCGTTTCTCGCTGTATCAGGACTTGACGATAGAAGAAAACCTGAGTTTTTTCGCCGATGTTTTCAATACGACGCTTGATGAAAATTTCGATCAGATACGCGATATTTATGTGCAGATAGAACCTTTTAAGAAACGCCGTGCGGGAAAATTGTCGGGAGGGATGAAACAGAAACTGGCGCTTTGCTGCGCACTGATTCACAAGCCGAAAGTGTTGTTTTTAGACGAACCGACAACTGGAGTTGATCCTGTTTCGCGCAAGGAATTTTGGCAAATGCTTAAAACATTAAAAGCCCAAAACATCACCATCTTCGTTTCGACGCCTTATATGGACGAAGCGAGCCTTTGCGACCGGATAGCGTTGATACAGAACGGAAAAATATTATCGGTGGATACGCCGGAAGGTATTGAGGCAAAATTTCCGTCGAAACTCTACGGAGTAAAAGCGCCGGATAATTACCGCTTGCTGGAACACCTGAAAAAACAGCCGGATGTGAGGCATTGCTATATTTCGGGAGAATATTTGCATGTGGTTTTTGAAGGAAACGACAGCCGCGTGGATTTCCCCGGCGCCACGGTTATGGAAATAAAACCGACGATTGAAGATTGTTTCGTACAATTAATGATTGCCAATGAAAACCATTGAAGTAGAAAAACTGACCAAAATTTTCGGCGCGTTCACGGCTGTCGACCGTATTTCGTTTGAAGTGGAAAGAGGCGAGATATTCGGCTTCCTCGGCGCGAACGGAGCGGGTAAAACCACTGCCATGCGTATGCTTTGCGGGTTGCTTAATCCCACTTCGGGCAAAGGAAGGGTCGCCGGTTTCGATATTTACAGGCAGGCGAACAGGATAAAGGAAAATATCGGTTATATGAGC
>JAISXQ010000184.1 GCA_031270425.1 Prevotellaceae bacterium
TCTTTCGATTTATTGATAGATTTATCGCTCCGCCCTCTCCTGCCCTTGATGTATATTGTTTTACACGCCAAGGCATATTGTAAGGCGGGAACGGCGAAAATAAAACATCCGGTATTTGATTTTATGATGGACATTTCAGCCAAAACGCCAAATATGGACGAAAAAAGTGTTTTCGAACAGATAATTTTTTATCTCAAAAGCATACAAACAACAGATTAAAACCTTACTTTTGCATTACGAAAAAAGCTTCTCTACAACTTATGATTAATAATAAATTGACAGGAATGGGTGTGGCGCTGATTACACCCTTTAAAACGGACGAAACAATAGATTTCGACGCTTTGGCTCGCTTGGTCGAATATCAAATAAAAAACGGTACGGATTATCTTGTTGTTTGCGGTACAACGGCGGAAACCCCCACCCTGACCCCGCAGGAAAAAGAAGCGATTACGAAATTTGTTGTCCGGCAAGTAAACGGACGCTTGCCCATTGTGCTGGGAGCAGGCGGAAATAATACAAAGGCGCTCGTAGAAACCTTGCAAACCGGAGATTTTTCAGGTATCGACGCTATCCTTTCGGTAACGCCTTATTACAACAAACCGTCGCAGGAAGGACTTTACCGGCATTATGAGGCGATTGCAAAAACGTCCCCTCTCCCGCTTATCCTGTATAACGTTCCGGGGCGAACCGGCGTAAATATGACAGCCCAGACCACGCTGCGCTTGGCAAACGATTTTCCGAATATATGCGCCACAAAAGAAGCTTCGGGCAATTTTACGCAAATCGACGATATTATAAAGAACAAACCCGAAAACTTTATGCTAATTTCAGGCGACGACGGAATTACCTTTCCGCTTATCACGCTCGGAGCCGTAGGAGTTATCTCGGTTATCGGGAATGCTTTTCCGAAGGAATTTAGCCGTATGGTGCGCTTAGCTCTGCAAGGCGATTACGAAAAAGCGCGCCAGATACACCACCGCTTTAACGAACTGATAGAACTGCTCTTTGTCGAAGGTAATCCCGCCGGAGTAAAAAGCATGCTCGCCGTAATGGGGTATATCGACAACGTGTTGCGCCTCCCCTTAGCGCCCAATACCATCAAAACTTACGAAAAAATACGCCTGGTATTGCGGGAGTTATAAACCCCTCCCAAACTCCCCGCAGCTCACCCACCTTTCGAGTATCCTGTCCCAAAGGAGAGGAGAAAGGAAAAGAGTTTTTGGGGAGATGAGTAACATTTAGTTGATTCGAGGCTATATCCCTGACTCTTGGTTCTTGGTTCTTGATTCTTGGTTCTAAAAAAAATGATAGAAAGCGTTCTCGAAAAACTAAAAATCCTTGCCGAATCCGCAAAATACGACGTATCCTGCGCTTCGAGCGGAACTACCCGGAAAAGCAAAGCGGACAGTATCGGCAATACGAACGGCTGGGGAATCTGCCACAGTTTTACCGAGGACGGACGTTGCGTGTCGCTGCTGAAAATCATGCTGACCAACCATTGCATGTACGATTGCGCCTACTGCATCAACCGCCGCAACAACGATATACGCCGCGCGACATTCTCCGTATCGGAAATGGTGGAACTGACGATCGAATTTTACCGCCGGAATTATATCGAAGGCTTATTTTTGAGTTCGGGCGTGGTACGCAATCCCGATTACACAATGGAGCGCATGGTGCGCGTGGCAAAAGACCTTCGTACCGTGCATCGTTACAACGGCTATATCCACCTGAAAAGTATCCCCGGAGCAAGCCGTACGCTGGTAGGCGAAGCCGGTTTGTATGCCGACCGCCTGAGCGTTAACATAGAAATACCGACCGAACAAAACCTGAAACTGTTGGCTCCCGAAAAAAATCACGAAAGTGTTTATAAGCCGATGTCCTACATTCAGCAGGGCGTTCTCCAAAATTGCGAAGAGAAAAAGAAATATCGCCATGCGCCCCGCTTCGCACCTGCGGGACAAAGCACACAAATGATTATAGGCGCTACAAACGAGAGCGATAAAGATGTTTTATCAACATCGTCGGCATTGTACGCACAAGCAAGTATGAAGCGCGTTTATTATTCGGGATTTGTACCGGTAAACGCCTACGACAACCGGCTGCCCGTCCTCAAACAAGTGCCTCTGGTGCGCGAAAACCGGCTGTATCAAGCCGACTGGCTGATGCGTCTCTACGAATACAAAGTAGATGAAATTGTAGATGAACATTTCCCGAACCTCGACCTGGAAATCGACCCGAAACTGGCTTGGGCTTTGCGGAATCCGTCCTTTTTTCCTGTTGACATCAATACCGCCGATTATGCCGAAATACTCCGCGTTCCGGGCGTCGGGGTAAAATCGGCAAAACTTATCGTAGCCTCGCGTCGCTTCGGACACATAGGCGCATCCAACTTGAAAAAAATGGGAGTGGTAATGAAAAGGGCGCAGTATTTTATTACCTGTAAAGAATTGCCCATGTTTACGGTAAACGAAGCCTCGCCCGAATACCTGCGCAAAAAACTGACGGAAAAGAAAACGGAGAAAGAAGATACGGCTCAGTTGAAGATTGATTTTGGATAAGAAACTTCAAATTAAACAGATAAATACAAATAAAAAACACAATTAGCATATTATTTTATCCGTACCTATCTGCGTTCTAATTTTTAAATTCGCTCTATATCCCGAAAACCGCTTTTATTTCCGCAACTTTATCCGTTTTTTCCCAAGTGAAAAGTTCCACTGTTTCGGTAAATTCTTTTCCCGAAGCGTCGATAAACTTCTTTGTTTTTGTTTCCGGATTCCGTCCGAAATGTCCGTAGGCGGCGGTTTCTTCGTAAATGGGCGCACGCAGGTTCAAACGCTGTTCGATAGCTTTCGGGCGCAAGTCGAAGATTTTTGCTATCTGCCCGGCAATTTCCGCGTCGCTCAAAGCGACTTTTGCCGTATTGCAGGTATTTACATACACATTCATCGGCTGCGCCACCCCGATAGCGTAAGCTACCTGTACCAACACTTCGCCGGCAACATCCGCCGCAACGAGATTTTTGGCGATATGACGCGCCGCGTAAGCCGCCGAACGGTCAACTTTCGAGGGATCCTTTCCCGAAAAGGCTCCGCCGCCGTGCGCACCTTTTCCGCCGTAGGTATCCACAATGATTTTCCGTCCGGTAAGTCCCGTATCGCCGTGCGGTCCACCGATAACGAATTTTCCGGTCGGGTTTACATGCAGTACGTAATCGCCTTTGAACAATTCTTTGAATTGCACAGACAGTTCTTTCACGCGCGGGATAAGGATTTCCGCCACATCGCGGCGGATAACGGCAAGCATTTCTTCGTCGGCTTCTTCCTGCGTCTTTGTCGCCGACGGCTGCACGAAATCGTCGTGCTGTGTCGAAACGACTATCGTATGCACGCGCAACGGCTTGTTGTTGCCGTCGTATTCGATAGTAACCTGCGATTTTGAATCGGGACGCAGATAAGTCATTACCTTACCC
>JAISXQ010000187.1 GCA_031270425.1 Prevotellaceae bacterium
CCTTGGTAACGGTCGATATTCGTTCTTTTGAAATTAGCGGCATTTGGCTGCCGTCCGGGTGATTTATAATGATATTATCTAACATGATTACTTTTTATTAAGTTCTAAATTTTATTCCAAACGATTATCCCGTTGGTTGAGAAGTCCGTAATATCTTCAATAACTCCGCTTATAACCGCGTAAAATATGCCGTCCTGATTGTAATCGTGCGGAACGGTAATATTTTCACCGAAAACATCGTAATCTTTTGTTCCGTCGCCCCAATGGATGGTTACGGCTTTTGCGGTGGTCATTGTGATTGTAAGCGTTCGGGTTGCTTCGCTTATACGCTGATGCCTGACAATCCTTTTTACCGGGTCGGGTTCTTTCAATTTCAAGGTAAACGTACCTACCATTGATTCATCGTTCCAACGTTTGGAAATGCTTATGCCGCTTTCGTTGTACACTTCAAAAAGAAGCGGTTTTGTCGGGTGTATATCAACTGTCAGGCGTTGCGTCCCGTCTGCTTGGAAAATCTGTAAAAAACTATTCAATTTATTGACAAAATCTATTTTTCCGGCGGCTTTCATCCAACATTTCAATTCAATTTCGCGGGCTTCTACACGTTTACGTGTCAGATCTATTACTTCACCGTGATAGTCGGGCCAATCAACTTTAAACGGCGCTTTCAGTTTCGGGCGGTCGAGTATGCCGTTTGATTCGGAAACGGTAACATCGAAATCTTTAAGATTTATGCCGTTAACTAAATACGATAATTGCGAAACGGAATTTAATTGCTCGCTTATCTCTGATTGTGAAAGGGCTCTGCTGTAAGCCTTTATTCCATCAAGTAATCCGTATCCGTATTCGGTAAAGTAAATATCCTGCAAAATTGCGAATCCGGTCGGTTGTACGGGCAAGGTTATTGTGTCGATTAAGTGCGTGTTCAAATAGATACGCACGATTAACGCTTCTTTGGTTATGGCTATATAATTCCACTCTTTAGTTATGGTTATCCAACGGTCACGAAATCCGTTTACCTCGTTCCAAGCAAACCAAAACCCTAATTGCTTGCCGGTAAATCCGTCCGGCACATCCCCGCGTTTCAACCACGCAAGTAAAGTGAAATTACCGGTAATCAACGATGTTACGTCTCGTGAAATTATACTAGCCCCATTGCCTTTAAATTCGATACAATTCCCCTGTTTGCCTGAAACAAATTTACAATATGATACCGCGGCATCGTATCGGGAAGGGGAGTAGTCGTATGCTATTTCCGAGCCGTCCGGTTCGTCAAAAGGTATATTCAAAATCAAGTTTGCCTCGCTCGCCATATCAGTATGTTTTAGATTGTTTCTTTACTATTTTTATTATTGAATTAGGATGTGCGGAGTTCAACATAGAAAAAACGGCACCGCCATATTCGTTCACACAAATTTTGGCATTGTCTTCGGCGGTTACTTCTATTTCAGCATTATCAAACACGTCCACCATAACAAAAGCGTTACCGGTGGCTTTGATTGATAATTTGCTTTCGTGCTTCACGAATACCTGCCCAACGGAAAATCCGTTGTAATTGGCAGAACCTTCGCACCGCCCGAAAACCACAACGTATTTTGAATTTTCGACATGTACCGGTTCGTCCCTAAAAATCCCGTACTGCTGCCTTATTCCATCAAATAAATGGAGTAAGCGCGGGGATGGAAAATCTTCGGAAATACAAAAGTCTATCCCTTTCAAAAACATTTGTATTAGGGCGTGCTTGTCCTCTGTATGCCGCAAACGGCTGTACCATTCTTCGCATATCCCTTTTGCCCTCGCTTCTTTTGCTAATTCTTTATTCAGTTTCATACGATTATCCGTTTATGCCTTGCGCCCGCAATGGGTCAATTTGATTGTTACCTATTTTGCTATCCAAACTCTCTAAATGCTTGCTTGATTTGTTGGTATTTGCGTTAATCAGTGTGAGTTGAATAAGCGAATTACGCAATATCTCTATGCTCTCAACCTGATTAACGCGGACGGCGTTTGTCTGTCCTGCGAGTAAATCTATGCTCTCTTGACTGGCTCCTTTTATTGCGCCGGATAATGACGAATTTTCAGAATCGCCCAAAAACATACTTTTTACATCTTCCGGTAAATTTTCAAATGCTTTTGATATGCTGCCTGTAACAGCATTTAATTCGGAAGATAGCCCGCCAAGACTTGCTACTACAACATCCATCCCTTTGAAACCTCCGAACTTATCTACCCATTTGCTTGAGTACTTTTCAAGAATTGCGCCTATCGGTTTTTGTAAAACTTCTTGTATAAGCATATTCCTGACTATTTTTTTTACAATATCATCAACGGTTTTTCCCCATGATTCGGCGGCGTTTTCTCCTGCGCTAAATGCTTCAATAAACGCATCGCCCAACTGTTCGGCTATACTTTTGGCGTCTGTCGAAATGATGTTATTGACAATGCCGTCTAATGTATCTTCAATTTTCTGCGCAGATGCCAAAATTTGAGCATCGTATTCGGCTATTTTGCCCTCATCGGCTTTTTTCTTGCTTTGTTCGGCGGCTTTCATCGCTTCTATTTCCGCCTGCTGTTGTTTCAGGTTTTCAATGGATTGTTGTTGCAGTTTATAATAATCATTGCCTAATGCCTTGCTTATGGCTCGTTCTAATTGGGTGTATGATTTTTCCAATTTTTCAACTTGTTTCGCGTGGGCTGCTATACTGCGGTTTGCGTTTCGGTCTTGCGTATTGAATACTTTAAGCGCCGATGTAATAAGAGAAATGCTTCCCTGAATTATTTGCAACGGATTTTTGGAAGCAATGTCCATCGCCAAATTTCCGGCAGCGCCTGCCATTTCGGAAATGTCGTTTAGAAGTTCCTGTGTCTGTTCATCGCCGGCTATACCTAATTCTTTCAAGCCACCCACAACGGAATCAAACGCACCTTTTACTAATTCAATAGAACCCGCTATGCTTTTAAACATATCCTTGAGATTGGTTTTGCTTTGTTCTGCCTTATATTTTTTAATCGCGTCTAATAAGGCGGCAAAAGGATTTTTCTTTTGTATTGTATCGGTTACTTTGTCTAATTGGCCGCGGAGTGCGTTCAACGCTTCGGGCGATAAATTCAAATTATTAAATTCCGCTTCTATCCGGTGTTTCATTTTCAACATTTCAGAAACGGTAAGCGTATCAAGGTCGGTAAATAGTTTTTCCCATGTCTCGGATTGTTGCAATATTTCTACCGACAAATCGGAAAGCGATTTTTTATAATTTTTTTCAAGTTCTGCTAATGCCTTTTTTGCTTCTTCTATCTGTCCATCTGTAAGGTTTCCGTTTTTTATTTTGTCGTTTAAAACATTGCTTTTTCCGTTGTATTCATTAGTAATATCATTTTTCTTTTGCTCAAAAGAACGGTGATCATTCAATATTTTTTCATAATCTAAATCGTATCTAATCGTAAGCGTGTCTAATTGAGATTGAAGTATTTTTTTAATATCTTCATTCGTTTCGACTGCGATTGCTTTTTCCAACCGCTGTTTTTCATTAAAATATTTTACATCTGCGCTTATTTTACTGTCTAAATAATCGCTATACTCTTTCTTTGCCTCATTATAGTCACCTTCCACTTTTTTCACAACATCTTCCTTTTGTTTGTTAAGGACTTCGGTTTTTTGTTCTTTTAATCCCGAATTGTCGGTTTTCAACATTTCCCGCTTTTTTTCAATAATACTTAACATTTCAGAAATCGAACGAGCATTGTTTAATTCTGTTTGCAAGCTTTTTTCAAATTCTTGCATTACGGTTTTTGTTGTTTCGGCGGCTAATGCTGTATTTAGTTTATGAATTTCATCTTTCGTTAATGAGTGTTCTTTCAGGCGATTTTCTAAATATTCCTTATATGTTTTACCGCTTTCTAACAGCGTGGCAAATTCCTGTTGCGCTTCTTTTGCTAAACCGGCGTTTAGCCAGCTAAAATACTCTGCATAGGCTTTTTTTGCCTGTTCCATACGTTCGATTACCGGGTCTTTTCCCTTGTTATCATTCCCGCCGACAGTTCCGGCGGCATATTTATTCACGGTTTCGACTTCCGTTTTTTTCATTTCTTCAATCGCTTTGACTGAATAATTAGTTGATTTGGTTATGTTATCGGTTATTTCTTTGTTAATTTTTTCAAATTCTGCTTTAGATTCAAAATAATCTTGATTTGTATATGCTAACATTGGCTTGCCTGTTGTTTCGTCAATCTTGTTAAGCGTTCCCTTTTTTGCAAGTTTTTCGTATTCGGCGTTTAATTTTTCTTCCGCTACTGTGAGTTTCTTTACAAGTTCAATATTTTTCTCTAAAACAATACTTGCCTGCGCTTTGGCTATCTGTGCGTTTATGAAACTTTGAACATGAGCCGGATCGGACAATAATTTTTCTGCCTTATATACGGAATCAATGGAACCGCCGAGCGCATCGAAATCTTTTTTATTTTCCTGAAAATATTTTCGTTTCGCTTCCAAATTATCACCCAAAGCTGACCATTCTTGTGAAAGTTTTTTTACTGTGGCGATTGGCTCGGCTGATTTCTCGGCAACTGCCTTGTAAAATTCTTCGGTCGCTTTCTTGGCTTCCCGCGCTTTGCTTGAAAATAATGATATAACGCTGATTAATGCACCAATTCCGGCGGCTATCCATCCAAATACCGGTATTGATTTTATCGCAGCGCCTACCAAACGAAACGCACCGGCAAGCCCTATATTTGCCGCTGTTCCGGCTGCGGCTGCGGCTGTGTCTGTTACCTGCGCTTTGGCTTTTACGCCTAACCACCACGCATTTAGTTTTATCATTAATGCGCTGTCTTTGTTCAAAGTGTTTGCGACTTGCTGCATTCCCATGGTTATAGCCATAAGGCTTTGAACGCGGAGCATTATTTTTTGTAAATCTTCGTTCTCTTCGCCAAATAGACCGATAGCACCCTGTGCTGCGGTAAATCCTCCTGTAACGCCTGAAACGGCAGATATAACGCCTTGCAATCCGGCGTTATCGTGCGCCAATATCCGGGCTTGGGTGCGTGCGTCGGTCAGGGCGTCAGTTAATTGTCCGGCTTCCTTCTGTAATTCCATAAATTTCTCGGAGCCTCGTATTTCTGACAATGAAAGTCCGGCTTTTCGTCCGTTTTTTTCCAACATTGCGAGTTCTTCTATAACTTTGTGTAATTGCGTGCGAAATGTAGTTTGCGCGTTTGTGGCGTTATCTACCTTGGTTTTTTCATCTTCTAATTGATGGTTATGTTTCAATAGGGCGGCATCCTGTTCGTTTAATGCTGCAACTACTTTTTTGCGCTCGTTAATTTCGCTTTGTATTACTGCTTGCTGCTGGGTTAAATGACCGCCGCTTCCAAGTGATGTTGAATAACTTCCGCCTGCTTTGTTCGCTTTTACCCCAAGTTCGCTATACTTTTTCTTCAGCGATTCTATCGCCGTTTCATTAATGCTTATGGCGTTCCCTATCGTATCAAATCCTTGAGTGATGTAACGTGCTGCCGATTGATAGGCGGCTTCCATTTTGTTTCCGCCTGCCGCAGTAGCATCCGAAAAGCCTTGTACGCGCCTTTTTGTTTCTTCCAAAGCACGGTCTATTTGTCCGTTATTGAAAAGGACTTCAAAGTCTAAAGTACCGCCTTGTATGTTCATCGTTCCAATTTATTTATTTGTTTCAAAATATCGTCCGCGTTATCGTCCGTTATTACGATGTCCTCGCTGTTTTTATCCGTATCGGTATCCACGTTCGGGGCATCTATCATTATGCGTTGTACTACGTTCCACGCTATTTCGTGGTGCAAATAATCCCAAGTCCATCCGAGGTGGGCGCAAATAGAACCCCGGCGACCAAACGGGCTATTTAATCCGGTAACTCTATACGATCCTTCCTCGGTTGTGCCGTTCTTGTGCCACTCAGTGATCGCATAGAGGTGATAAAATCCCCTAAGTTGGAAGTGTTTGTTACGGCTGATGCAATTTCTACCATTTTTGAAGGTTTTATCGTGTGTAAAAAGAAATCGGTAAGTTTTCGCAGCCGAATACGGTAAAAAACTTTAAGTATTTGCTTTAATACGGGGATATTCGTGTAATATGATTCGCCTAATACCACAATAGCGATTATGGCGGCTTGCCGCTTAACATTTTCCTTGACCAGCTTACGGGCTGCTACCATAACATCGCTGTTTTCCTGTGTCATTTTGTCTTTATCAATGACCATATTTAACGAAATATCTGATATACGGTCGAGAACCGATAGTGTCGGCTCGTGTATTTCAAATGTCTTTTTTCGCTTTCCTACTGAAACTTCAAATCTGAATCCTTGTTGTATAAGCAAATTAAGTTCTTCGCGTTCTATCTCAATGGCTGTTTTTTCCTGTTCCGAAATTTCGTTCATAAATTGTAATTGTAATTGTTTTAATCTAAAAAAGCCCCCCGAAACTTACAATTTAGGATTAGGGGGCTTCCGGGCTATGAAAAAAAATAAAAGAAGTATTACTGCTTACGCGGCTACAACTTTGTAGGCTGTGAATTTCGCTACTCCGGCTTTCGTTGGCACTAATGCCGTTCCGGTTACTTCAATGAGTAGTAAGCCTTTCTTTGAAAATTCGCCGTTGATTTTCGCTACGATTTTCATACGTGGAATTTCAAATGCTAATCCCTGTTGTGGCGTAATCTTTACCGATTTTTCAATAATCGGTATCGTGGCCGGAGCTGCCCATTTGGCAGCATCTCCCGTTCCCGTGACTGTCCCGCCTAACAAGGATTGCAACGTAGTCAATTCCGGATTCATAATCGAAAAATTGAATAGCGTTTTCCCTGCTACGTCCATAATGAAAACAGGGTCATCCACCTCCTCTGCGTAAAATTCGGTTGATTGGGAGTCTTCCTGCGTTAATTTGCAGGTATCCCGGAATGTGTATCCCAGGGATGCCAAAGTTGTACCCATGCCGCCATCGGAGGCAATAGCCCCTATTGTGATACTTGATAAACCTATTGTGTACATTTTGATAAAAATTTAATTGTTGTTACTAAATCTGAATATTCCAATCTATTCGTAAATTGGTATAATGCTGTTCTATTTCGGGTGCTGCTAAATCTGTTTGATTGGAAATCCAAAAGGATAAGCCATTTACGCGGGCGGCTTCCAAAAGTGAAATTACTTTGCCGGTAATTTCGCGAAGCCTTGTATCGTTAATGTCCTTTTGTTCCTGACCGTTATGATTTAGCGGTTTATCCGGCACATAGATATTTACGTTTGAAGTTCCGCTTTGTGGGGTATATGTCCTTGTTACCGTTATGGTATTTATGCAAATATCCTCTTTTGTGGAATTAAGAGGACGTTTACCGGTATATATTCCTCCGGTAATCATCGCTTTCAATCCTGCCGAAGCGTTTAACGTCTGAAATAAAACATCGTTTGTGTCGAAACTTGTCATCATATCCAAAGCCTATGGTGTAACCGCCCAATGTCGTATTTCATACACTTTCCGGCGGCTACGATTAAACCTGAAATTTTGCTTTGCTCTATAAAATCTTCGTTCAAAAGTTTGTCCGGCTCTACCTCTGTCCGCGTTACTGCTATTTGCGTCCCCTCGTTAATGCGGGTAGTTCCTTTCGGAATCTGAATGAGCGAGGCAAATACAATCGTTTCACCGCCGGAAGTGGTTACGGTATGACCTTTTCCGTTGGTTTCTTCGCGGCAAATGCTTTTCAGTTCCCAAATTGCGGGGCCGGTTTCCCAACTTCCGGTATTTGGGTTCTGTGTCGCTTCTTCGGTGCGCAAAGCGTACAGGTATTGCGGATATTGATAGGTAGTGTTCATTTACCAGATATTGCTTTTGTTCCTGATTTTAGGCTTATCCCCAAATTCAACCGGAATTAAACCGAGTTCGGAGCAAGTTTGTTTATACCAAAATTTGATAGCGTCCCAATTCCAAGTAATAGAGTAACCGCCTTCGCTTATGTTCGCCATCGGGATAAGGTTTGCAAACTCCCGGCAAAGCGCCGTTTTTGCGGTCGTAATGTCCGCTTCTGCGGTTTCATCCGGTATCAAT
>JAISXQ010000208.1 GCA_031270425.1 Prevotellaceae bacterium
CGGGAACGCGGTAAGCCTCGGCAACAGCCAGAAAACGGTCGATAAAAACGGTTGAAGTTTCGGGATAGTTGACAGTAACTACCAGAGCCGTCAAATCCAGGTTGGCGGCTAAAATGTGAGCCTGTTTTGAAAGGTTCGACGAGCGCCGGATAATGTAGTTTTTGCGGTCGCACACTTCCGCTATCATTGCCGTTCCGTCGCTGTTGCGTTCAAACACAACGCGGTCGCCCACAGCAATGGGGTTGGTGCTGCGGACGTCCTTCATGCGGAAATTTCCCTTTATTTTACATTCGACAAAGTCCCCGCCGCCGGTTTTTACCAAGTACCAGCTCCCTGTGTTCCGTATAACAAGTCCGGTCATTAATTTGCGTATAAAGCGCAAAGATACGTAAGATATTCGGAAAAAAGACAGGCGGCGCATACCTAAAAATGGTTATTAAAGAATTTTTTCCGTAATGTATTGCGCCATTCGATTCAAAGTATTACCTTTGCCGAATGTTGCAAGGCGGGTCTGTGAAAGGCTTTACATCTTGTAAACCTGAAAGTTAGAAAACTTATTCAACAAAATAAAAAATCTAAAACGAAAATTTATGTGGTTAATTGATTCTTCCATCGGGCGGAAACTTATTATGAGCATATCGGGAGTTTTCCTCGTGCTGTTTCTTATTTTTCACAGCGTGATGAACATTACGGTAACTTTTTCGCCGGAAACTTACAACTGGATCTGTGGAATATTGGGCGCTAACTGGTACGCTATCGTGGGTACGCTGGTTATTGCGGGAGGCTTTGTGGTTCACATCCTCTACGCGACTTACTTGACCTTGCTTAACCGGAAAGCCCGCGGACGCAAGCGCTACGCTGTAACCGGAAAACAGGAGGGCGTATCGTGGTCGTCGCAAAACATGTACGTGCTCGGGATTGTTATCGTCGGCTTTTTGATAATGCACCTGTATCAGTTCTGGTACAAGATGCAGTTTGCCGAACTTACCGGAATCCACACGGGAGCTTTCGACCCGCACGACGGCGCGGCTTACGTAACCGACCTGTTCGGCAATTGGATTTATTGCGTTATTTACATTGTTTGGCTTACCGCCTTGTGGTTGCACCTGACGCACGGCGTATGGAGTTCGCTGCATACCATAGGCTTGAATAACAAAACATGGATGCCACGCGTGAAAGTTATCGGAAATATCATTTCTACGATTGTAATACTGATGTTTATGGCGGTTCCCGTTTATTTCCTGTTCACAAATCTGATTTGTGGTTAAGGTTTTAAAAATTAATGCTAAAAAGAAATTGAATTATGGCTCAAATAGAAGAAACTGTAACAACAGAACAAGTAGCAGAACAACGGATTATCACTCCGAAAGATGCTAAAACCCCCGCGGGACCTTTGGCGGAAAAGTGGACAGGATATAAGGCTACGCAGAAATTAGTAAACCCCGCTAATAAACGCCGTTTGGATATTATTGTCGTGGGAACCGGTTTGGCAGGAGCGTCGGCAGCCGCTTCGCTTGCCGAAATGGGTTTCAACGTGTTGAATTTCTGCATCCAGGATTCGCCCCGCCGCGCCCACTCTATTGCGGCTCAGGGCGGTATCAACGCGGCTAAAAACTATCAAAACGACGGCGACTCGGTTTACCGCTTGTTTTACGACACGATTAAAGGTGGCGACTACCGCGCCCGCGAAGCCAACGTTTACCGTCTGGCGGAAGTTGCCAACAGCATTATCGACCAGTGTGTAGCGCAAGGCGTTCCTTTCGCCCGCGAATACGGCGGCTTGTTGGATAACCGTTCCTTCGGCGGTGCGCAGGTATCGCGTACATTCTACGCAAAAGGACAGACCGGTCAGCAATTACTGTTGGGAGCTTACTCGGCGCTAAGCCGCCAGGTAGGAAAAGGCTCGGTAAAATTATACGCGCGTTACGAAATGATGGACATTGTTGTTGTCGACGGACGCGCCCGCGGCATCATTGCCCGCAACTTGGTAACCGGAAAACTGGAACGCTTCTCGGCTCACGCCGTTGTTGTGGGAACAGGCGGTTACGGAAACACCTTCTTCCTTTCGACCAACGCCATGGCGTCGAACGGATCGGCAGCTATCCGGATGTATAAAAAAGGAGCGTATTTTGCGAATCCCGCTTACGCGCAAATCCACCCGACCTGTATTCCGGTACACGGCGATTATCAATCGAAACTGACCTTGATGTCCGAATCGCTCCGCAACGACGGACGTATTTGGGTTCCTAAAAAGAAGGAAGACGCGGAAGCTATCCGCGCAGCTAAACTCAAACCCACCGAAATAAAGGAAGAAGACCGCGATTATTATCTGGAACGCCGTTATCCGGCATTCGGCAACTTGGTTCCCCGCGATGTGGCTTCGCGTGCCGCAAAAGAACGTTGCGACGCAGGTTATGGCGTGGGCAATACCGGTTTGGCTGTATATCTCGATTTTTCGGACGCTATCAACCGCTTGGGCGAAGACGTTGTCCGCGCCCGCTACGGAAATCTCTTCCAAATGTACGAGAAAATCGTTGACGATAATCCGTATAAAACGCCGATGATGATTTATCCCGCCATTCACTATACAATGGGCGGTATCTGGGTCGATTACGAACTGCAAACTTCGGTAAAAGGATTGTTCTGTATCGGCGAGGCGAACTTTTCCGACCACGGAGCGAACCGTTTGGGAGCTTCGGCGTTGATGCAGGGTTTGGCGGACGGCTATTTCGTGCTGCCTTACACCATTCAAAATTATTTGGCAGATCAAATCCAGGTTCCGCGTTTGAGTACGAACGCGCCCGAATTCCTGCATGCTTTGAAAGATATTGACGCAAAAATCAATAAACTGATGGCAATCAAAGGCAAACGTTCGGTTGACTCCATTCACCGCGAACTGGGATTGGTAATGTGGGATTTTGTCGGTATGGGACGCACCAAAGAAGGCTTGGAAACGGCTTTGGAAAGAATTAAGGAAATCCGCAACGAATTTTGGAGCAATGTTTACATCCCAGGCAAAACGAATGATTTCAACGTTGAGTTGGAAAAGGCAATCCGCTTGGCGGACTTTATCGAAATCGGCGATTTGATGGCTCGCGACGCTTTGATGCGCGAAGAATCCTGCGGCGGTCATTTCCGCGAAGAATATCAAACGCCCGACGGCGAAGCCTTGCGCAACGATGAGGGATTTTCTTTTGCTTCGTGCTGGAAATATACGGGCGAGGGCAAAGAACCCGAATTGTGGAAAGAACCCTTGGATTACGAATTTGTGAAACGTCAGCAACGGAATTATAAAGCATAAAGATATGGATAAAACGATAAATCTGACGCTCAAAGTTTGGCGTCAAGCAAGTCCCACAGTAAAGGGGAAATTTGAATCATATTCTCTGAATAACATCTCTACCGATGCGTCCTTCCTTGAAATGATCGACATCTTGAACGAACAATTAGTAAAGGAACATAAGGAACCGGTGGCTTTCGACCACGATTGCCGCGAAGGTATTTGCGGAATGTGCAGCCTGTACATCAACGGACGTCCGCACGGACCCGACGGTGAAATTACCACCTGCCAGCTGCACATGCGTAATTTCCACGACGGACAATCCATTACCATCGAGCCTTGGCGTTCGGCGGCTTTCCCTGTTATCAAGGACTTGGTAGTTGATCGTAAGGCTTTTGATAAAATCATTCAAGCCGGAGGTTTCGTTTCGGTAAATACCGGCGGCGTACCCGACGGAAACGCGATTCCAATTCCCAAAAAAGACGCCGACGAAGCTATGGACGCTGCATCCTGCATCGGTTGCGGAGCCTGCGTGGCGGCTTGTAAAAACGGTTCGGCTATGCTCTTTCTGTCGGCAAAAGTGAGTCAGTTAGCCTTGCTGCCGCAGGGTAAAGTAGAGGCTGCCCGCCGCGCGAAAGCGATGGTGGCTAAAATGGACGAGCTTGGTTTTGGAAACTGTACGAACACCGGAGCCTGCGAAGCCGAATGCCCTAAAAACATCTCCCTGTCGAACATCGCCCGCTTGAACCGCGAGTTCCTGGCAGCAAAACTGAAAGACTAATAAGATTTTAATGATAGCTAAAAGAACAGCGCTTGCCCTTAGGTAAGCGCTGTTTTAGTAAAAGACTTCAATTAGCAAATCTTGGCGCCCCTTTGCGGTTATTTTTTACTTGAAAACGCGCATCGGGAGCAACAAAACGGTTAAAATAGAGTAACATTACTGCGTCAATTTAAATTCAAACAAAAAAGGGAAAACACCGGTATTTTATAATATATCAGCGTTTTCCCTTTTTGCGGCTTGTGATCTCGTTGAGATTCGAACTCAAGACCCACAGCTTAGAAGGCTGTTGCTCTATCCAACTGAGCTACCGGACCGTGTTTGTTTGGTGGGTGCAAAGGTAAGGATTTATTTTATGTACCAAGCAGGAGAGGAAAGAAAATAGCTGCTATACCCTGGAATAAATCATATGCGCCGACGGAACTCAGCACATACAACGGCTGTGGCTACCGCTACATTGAGGGATTCGGAGGTGATGCGTCCGGGAGGATAACTGGGGATGTACAGTCTTTGACT
>JAISXQ010000249.1 GCA_031270425.1 Prevotellaceae bacterium
CGGAAACCTTTCGACAAGCAAAGGAACGGTGAATTACGCGGGACTTACGTTAACGCAATGTTTGAAAATAGAATCTTCGACAAGCATTACGTTTACCATAGGGAGTGAAGCTACGCTGATTTTGGTGTTTGAGAATAGTTTTTCGGGAACAGTAAAAATAAATGCAACGGACTATACTGTTTCAAACGGTATTATTTCAATAGAATTGGAAGCCGGAACGTATGAAATAAAAAAAGGAGATACGGCAAATCTGTTTTATATGAGTATTACCTACGATAATATCACCGGAACGGTTGAGAAAGGCTCGTCTGTGCTGTCGCTGTATCCCAATCCTGTGTACGACGAATTGCGCATATCTTCGGAAATAACGGTTGAATGTGTACAGATTTACTCGGTTACGGGAAGTTTGCTTCAAAACATCGACGGCAATGTAAACAGGGTTAATATGGCTTGGCTGGAGCAAGGAAGCTACATCGTTCGGGTAACGACAGTCGACGGCGCTGTTTACCGGAAAATGATGATAAAAAATTAGCAAATTAGCAAATTAGCACACGGATGACACGGACAAGACGGATTTACACGGATAAATATAAATCCGTTTTATCTGTGTCATCCGTGTGCTAAAACACTTTTGAGACAGCCTCCTCAGCACATCAGCAAATTAGCACATCAGCACAAAACGATGAAACGGATATTGTATTTAATGTGTTTATTCGCCGGTTTATCCTGTAACCTTACTTTTTCTGCCGGACGGGATACAATTGTTGTCGACCGGAATGGTCGCGGCGATTACCGGAACTTGCAAGACGCTATTGATGCGCTTCGGGCTTTTAATCCGGAAGGGAGAGTGGTTGTGTACATCAGAAGCGGTTTTTATAAGGAAAAAATAGAACTTCCGGCTCATCTGACAACTATAAAACTGTTGGGAGAAAGCCGCGATGAAACGATTATCAACTACGACGACCACGCAACTATCGACAAGATGGGAACTTTTCGCAGCTATACGTTTATGTTGCGGGGAAACGACGTCGTAATCGAAAATCTGACCATCGAAAATTCCGCCCTGCCCTTAGGACAAGCGGTTGCATTGCACGTAGAGGGCGACCGCGCAGTATTTCGGAATTGCCGCTTCCTTGGAAATCAGGATACGGTTTATGCCGGAAGAACCGGCTCCCGCCTGTATTTTGAAAATTGTTACATCGAAGGAACAACCGACTTTATTTTCGGTCCTGCCATTGCCTGGTTCGAATCTTGCGAAATAGTATGCAAAAAAAACTCCTATATCACGGCGGCAAATACAGATCAAAATCAAAAGAACGGATTTATATTTAATCGTTGCGACATAAAACTTCAAGAAGGTGTAACGTCGGTTTATCTTGGGCGTCCCTGGCGTCCTTACGCCTCAACGCTGTTTATGAACTGTAATCTGCCTGCCGGAATCAATCCCGAAGGATGGGACAATTGGAGAAATGCGGAAAATGAAAAAACAGCCCGCTATATGGAATATAACAACCGAGGCGCAGGAGCCGGTACTTCACAGCGAGCGGCATGGATAAAACTGCTTACGGATAGGGAAGCAAAAGAATTTCAGGTTGAAAAAGTAATGACGCTACTGGATGGCTGGAATCCGGCTCAGGTACAATAGTTTCGTCCCTGTCATACTTGGGATTCCGCCTCAAACTTCTTTTTGTATTCCGAAGGCGTAACACCGTATTTCTTTTTAAAGCATTTGCTAAAATATTTGGAATCCGACATCCCAACGGTATAGGCAATTTCCTTAACCGAATATAAGCCCGATTCCAGCAGTTGCGCCGCACGCTGGATAACGATGTCGCGAATAAACTCGATAGGAGCCAGTCCGGTAAGGCTCTTTATCTTTTTATAAAAAACGGTGCGGCTCATACCCAGTTCCGAAGCGATATTTTCCACCACAAAGTCGCTGTTGTCGATGTTTTTTTCTATGATTTCGATAACTGTTTTCATCAGTTCTTCGTCGCGCGAAGTAATTTCCGGTCGCGACGGTGCAAAATCGGGATAGGCAGCGGGCACGCCCGAATGGATAATACGCTGATAATAATTCTGCAACATTCCGCGTCTTTCGAGCATGGTCTTTATTTTTGTACGGAAGTAGGGCACGCTGAACGGCTTTGTAAGATATTCGTCGGCGCCGTTTTCCAAGCCTTCCAGTTGGCTGTCGATGGTTGTTTTTGCCGTTAGAAGCAGGAAAAGCGTGTGGCTTACCGTTATGTTTTCCCTTACTTTCTGCAATAATTCGATACCGTCGACGTTGGGCATCATGATGTCGCTTACAATCAAATCGGGGAGTATGGATGTGATTTTTTCGTAGCCTTCTTCCCCGTCGCCTGCTTCGTGTACGATATAGTCGTTTTCGAGAATGCTTCGGATAAACGAACGCAGGTCTTCATCATCTTCCACGATAAGCACGACAGGCTTTCCGTTCGATGTTACCGTTTCCGCCGTTTCTGCGGCAATCGTTTCTTCCGCTACGCCCTCGCTTTCCTCCGTTTTTTCGTGTTTGGGAATGATGGATACTTTTTCGCCGAAATGAGCCAGTCCCCGCTGAAAAACAACGGTAAAACTGCTTCCTTTTTTCTCTTCGCTTTCGACGTATATTTTCGCATGATGCTTGTCGGCAAGTTCTTTTACCATCGACAGACCGATACCGGTACTGGGCTTGTTTTTGTCTTCGTTGAAAGACACAAAGCGGTTGAAAAGTTTGCTTTGCTTTTCCTTGCTGACGCCGACGCCTTCATCTTTCACCTCTACGGCAATGCCGCCGCTCCGGTCGTGGTACACCGATACGCTTACCGCCTTGTTGTCGGGGGTGTATTTGAAAGCGTTCGACAGCAGGTTGACAATAATCTTTTCGACGCAGTTTTGGTCGATCCATATCCGGTCGTCCCCGGTTCGGTTTTCGACAGTAAAATGTATGCCGCGGGTTTCTGCCGTTTTTGCAAAGCCGCTGCATATATCGGCAACAAAACTTCCGATATTCGTTTCTTCCACATTGAGTTCCTGCTGCTGTATCTTCCGGAAGTCCAGAATCTGATTGACCATTTTCAACATTCTGGATGTGTTTTTAGAAACTAATTCCAGTTGTTTTTTTACTTCGGAAGGAGTTTCTTTATCGTAGAGTAAATTTTCGACCGGCGATACAATCATGGTCAGCGGAGTACGTATTTCGTGCGAAATGTCGGTGAAAAAACGCGCTCTCATTTCTGCCTGCTCCTGTTCGAGTTCAACTCTGTCTTTCATCCGGTAATAGATAAACAAAACACGTAAAATCATATAAATAAATGCCACGAAGAAAAACAGGTATATCAGATAAGCCCAGGGCGTTTCCCAGAACGACGGACGGATGATAATCGTCAGCGAACGGCTGTTGTCCATCCACACTCCGTCGCTGTTGGTCGATTTTATCATAAAAACATATTCTCCTTTCGACAGGTTGGTGTAGTTGGCGCTCCGTTGATTTTGGCTGTAAATCCAATCTTTATCGAAACCTTCCAACATGTAGGCATAGTAAATGTTTTGAGGGTCGATATAATCCAGGGCGACAAAATCAATGGTAAAAAAATTCTGGTCGCGTTTTAATACCAGCCTGTCCACGTTGTCGATATTGCAGGTCAGGGGCGAGTTGCCGCCCACAGTTACCGCTTTATTGAATAAGCGGAAACCGCTTAATGCAACATAGGGCTTGAAGGTGTAATTTTTCACCTGTTGGGATTTGAATTGAATAACGCCCCGCGAGAATCCGAACATAATATCTTCGCCCGAACGGGAAGCGCATCTCGAACCTTCGGAGAAAATTTGTCCTTTTATCAAGCGTTTTATTTCGCTGAAAGTGTCGAAAGTTTCCTTTTGGGCGTCGAATTTGGTCAGGTTATTTTCGGAACAAATCCATATCATGCCGCTTTCATCTTCAACCAAAGCCAAAATAATATCCGAAGGCAATCCGTTCTGTGTCGTGTAGGATTTAAAATGAAGGGGAAAACCTTTTTTACCGGTTTTTACTAATTTGTTCAGTCCTCCGCCGAAAGTAGCGATGTAGGTATCTCCCGATTTTGTCGTACAAATATCGAAAATATCGTTCCCGCTGATGCTTGTATTTTCCCCCGGTATCCGCATGTAGGTGTTGAAATCGATTTTTTCGGGAGTATCGAAGTCGGGCGAAAAAACAATCAGCCCTATGGTTGTCCCGATAAATACATTCCCGTTTTTATCCGACGAGATAATGCGGATTTGAGAGCCGGTCTGGATGGGATATTGCTTCAAATGATTCCTGTGGTTGATAAATCTGCCCTTCGTTTCGTCGTACAGGTTCAGTCCCGCTCCGTAGGAACCAATCCATATACAACCGTTTTTATCTTCAAAAATGGAATAAATATTGTTGTCGCTCAGGCTGTAAACATTGTCCGGTTCGCTTTTGAAATGCGTGATCCGGTAACTTTCCGCGCCGTCTTTCCGGCTTAATTTAAAAACGCCTTCGCCTTTGGTACCGATCCATATATTGCCTTTTTTATCCTGCGTCATACAATAGGCAATCCCAGGGAGAGCTGTTCCACAGGCTATTTTTCCATCGTTACATATATAGCCTTTGATGTTGTTGTTTTTGTCCATAACGTATATCTTCCCGCCTTTGGACGAGACCCATACGTTTTGTTCCCGGTCTTCAAAAATAGCCCGTATATCGTTATTCACCGTCGAATGAAGTTCGCTATCGAAAGTCATTATCTGAAATGAATTTCTGTTGAAAACTGCTTTTTCCAAGCCATGCGAGCGGGTACTGAGCCAAAGGTTTCCCTGCCGGTCGGAAAAAGCCGTATGCAGCATGTTCGAGAAACGCCAGTCCGGCGCTCCCGGCTCGTTGTAAAATGGCAGCAGCGTGTCGTTTACCCGGT
>JAISXQ010000012.1 GCA_031270425.1 Prevotellaceae bacterium
ATCACGTGAAGTACCGCGTTGGCGGCGGTGCAGGCAAGGTGGTTTCCTCCGAATGTTGTACCGAGCATGCCGTGCGTGGCTTTAAACATGGGGCTTATCAGCAGTCCGCCGACAGGAAAACCGTTTCCCATCCCTTTGGCAACTGTAATAATGTCGGGGCGTATTCCGGCGTACTGATGCGCGAAGAAACGTCCCGAACGTCCGTAGCCCGATTGTATTTCGTCCAGAATCAGTACCGCTCCGGCGGCTTTGCAGGCTTTTTCCAGCGATTGCAGGAAGCCGGCGTCGGGAATCTGAATGCCGCCTACGCCCTGTATGCCTTCGATGATTACCGCGCAAACGTCGCCTTTTTGCAGGCTTTTTTCTACCGCTTCCGCGTCGTTCAGCGGCAGGAATTCGACGTCGAAACCTTCGTTGATGGGCGCTACTATTTTCGCGTTGTCGGTTACGCGTACAGCCGCCGCGGTGCGCCCGTGGAAACTTTTGCCGAATGCGATTACTTTGCGCTTGCCGGTATGGAAAGATGCGAGTTTAAGCGCATTTTCGTTCGCCTCGGCGCCCGAATTAATCAGAAACAGGGAATAATCGTCGTAGCCGGACATTTTTCCCAACTTTTCCGCCAGTTCAATTTGGAGCTTGTTGACTATCGAATTGGAATAAAAAACCAGCTTTCCGGCTTGCTCTCTTAGTTTTTCCACGTAATACGGATGCGAGTGTCCTATTGAAATAACGGCGTGTCCTCCGTATAAATCGAGATATTCGCAGCCCTTTTCATCGTAAGTTTTGCAGCCCCTTCCCTCGACAATATTTATGTCGAACAGAGGATAAACATCAAATAATTGCATTTTTACAGTGTTTTATTTCTCTAATTTTTGTTTTTGCCGTGTTTGTTGTATCTTTACGTCCTGCAAAAATAAGGTAAATAATAATATCTGTCTCTTAATTGCCTGTATTTTTGACAAAACATTTTATTTTTTTCTGTTGTTAAAGCGTCATATATCCGAAAAATAGTAGCGAATCATGGATAAACAGGTTACGATTTACTGTAAAAATACGAAAACTTACCATAACTATCCCTTTGGCACATCACTTCTCGAAATATACAATGACCTGAAAATCAGTTTGAAATATAAGGTTGTGGCGGCGCGTGTGAATTACAAGGTCGAAGATCTCAATTTTTTAATCTATAAGCCTAAAGATATTGAGTTTATCGACTTGGGCGTCCCTTCGGGCATGCGCGTGTACGTGCGGTCGCTGTGTATGGTGCTTTCCAAAGCCATTTCGGAGATTCTGCCGCATACAACGCTCTACATCGAACATCCAATATCGAAGGGGTATTATTGCACGTTGGAGAACTTAAATGAGCCGCTTACTCCAGAAATGCTGTCGAAAATAAAGGGAAGGGTCGGTGAAATTATCGCCGCCGGCGAAGAAATTATTTGCGAGGAAAAGCAAACAAAAATCGTAAAAGAACTGTTTGCCCAAGCCGGTCTAAAAGAAAAAGCCGGTCTTTTTGAAACATTGGGTAATCCCTACTGCCGTTTTTTCCGTATCGGAAATTATATCGACTATTACAGCGGCGTGTTGCTGCCATCGACCGATTATATTGACCTCTACGATTTAATACCTTTGTACGACGGCTTGCTGCTGCGCATTCCGAGCAGGGAAAATCCGGTCGTATTGGAAGACGTTGTCCCGCAACCGAAAATGTACGATATTTTTAAGGAATATGTAGGCTGGAACAAAATAATGGGTCTGAATAACGTCGGCGATTTTAATGCGGCGTGCAACAACAACCAGTCCTTCAACCTGATAAAAATATCGGAAGCCCTGCACGAGAAGAAAGTAGCGTCCATCGCCGATATGATACACGAACGGGCGGACAGGGTTCGCTTAATTCTTATTTCGGGACCTTCTTCTTCGGGTAAGACAACTTTTAGCAAACGCCTGTCCATTCAATTGCAGGTAATTGGTTTGAAACCGATCATCCTTTCGATGGACAACTATTTTGTGAACCGTGTCGATACCCCCTTGGACGAACACGGCGAATGGGATTTCGAAAGCCTGCACGCATTGGATTTGCCGCTTTTCAACCGGCACATGGAGTTGTTGTTGCAGGGAGAAGAAGTTGAAATACCGTTTTTTAACTTTGAAGACGGAAAACGCTACTACAAAGGAGAAAAAGTCCGCCTGGAAGAAGACAGCATGTTACTATTGGAAGGCATCCACGCGTTGAATCCAAATTTAATACCTTCCATACCGCCTGAACGGCAATTTAAAATATACGTTTCGGCGCTTACCACCATATCCATTGATAACCACAACTGGATACCGACTACCGATACCCGTTTGTTGAGGCGCATTATCCGCGATTACAGGTTTAGGAGGTATTCCGTGCGCGATACTATTTCGCGTTGGCCCAGCGTAAGGAGAGGGGAAGACAAATGGATTTTTCCCTATCAGGAAGAAGCCGACGTGATGTTTAATTCGGCGTTGCTGTTTGAACTTGCTGTGTTGAAGCGCCACGCGGAACCCATCCTTGCCGAAGTGCCCAAGTATTGCGAAGAATACACCGAAGCGCACCGCTTGATGAAGTTCCTGAATTATTTTGCGCCTATTCCCGACAGGGAAATACCGCCTACTTCGTTGTTGAGGGAATTTGTGGGAGGAAGCAGTTTCCGCTATTAAGGGATGAAAAACAAATAACGGATAACGGATTTGTCAACTATATTCAAATTTATAATTCTATTTTGGCAGAACGGGTTATCTTATATCGAACTCACGTTAAACTAACAACTCTTTTTACAGTTTGTTTTAGTTGTGCAACAGACGCAGGGAGACTACGCTCAACAGGAGTATAAGAAAAAAAACTCCGATTTATCTCAAACCGGAATTTTTTTTATAAAAATCTAAAACAGAACGAACGTTTAAAAAACGTCGATATCATAGTTAGGTTCGTTTACTAGTTGCTCTACAAGTTCCGTGTAGAGGACTTCGCCTTTTTCATCGATTGCCACTACCGCACGGCTCATCAAGCCTTTCAGCGGACCGTCGGTCAGCAATACGCCGTAATCCGTTGCAAAGGTGTTGTAGCGGAAATCGGAAGCGGTAATCACGTTATCCAGTCCTTCGGCGCCACAGAAACGGGCTTGGGCAAAAGGAAGGTCTTTCGATACGCAGAGTACGACCACATTTTCTTTCTCCGAAACCCATTTGTTGAACCGGCGAACCGATGCGGCGCATGTTCCCGTATCCAAACTTGGGAATATGTTCAATAAAACGCGCTTCCCTCTAAAATCCGACAGGCGGATTTCCTGTAAATCCTTTCCTGTCAAAATAAAATCGAGAGCTGTTTTTCCTGTTTCAGGCAATTCTCCATTTGTGTTTACGTTTATTTCTTTAAATTTTACTGCTGCCATTTGTATGTGGAACTAAAAATTAGACGTTAGAAGTTTACGGATAATTATAAATTAATTCATATAAACTTTATTTATAACATTCGTAACAGGTTTTTTGTTTATTTTTGCTCGAAAAAAAAATTGTTATGTCCAAATTTGTTATTTACGAAGTTATACCCCGCCTTTTCAACAATCCGGTTAATGCAAACAAATGGAAAGGAAATATCGAGGAAAACGGATGCGGAAAATTCAATAATTTTACTGAAAAAGCGCTATCCGAAATAAAAGCGCTCGGAGCAACGCATGTTTGGTACATGGGGATTATCGAACATGCCACCCAGACCGGTTATTCGGCTTACGGCATACGAAAAGATCACCCTGCCGTTGTGAAGGGGAAAGCGGGTTCGCCTTATGCCATAAAGGATTATTACGATGTGAATCCCGATTTGGCGGAGGACGCCAGAAACCGGATGAACGAATTTGAACAGTTAGTCGAACGTACACATAAAGCGGGCATGAAGGTTATTATCGACTTTGTGCCCAACCATGTAGCCCGCCGGTATCATTCGGACGCCAAGCCCGAAGGCGTATCCGATTTCGGGGAAAACGATCATCCCGAATGGTTTTTTTCACCTCTCAACAATTTTTACTATATACCTGGGCAACCTTTCAACCCGGGTTTCGACATACAGGGCTACGCCGAATATCCGGCAAAAGCGACCGGTAACGACTGCTTTACCGCCTCGCCAAACGAAACGGATTGGTACGAAACCGTAAAACTGAATTACGGGGTAAACTATGTAGAAGGTATGCAGAAGCAATTTACCCCGATTCCCGACACTTGGAATAAAATGCGGGATGTTTTGTTGTTCTGGGCGTCGAAAAGCGTCGACGCTTTCCGTTGCGATATGGCGGAAATGGTTCCGGTCGAATTTTGGGGATGGGTAATTCCTCAGGTAAAGAAAAAATATCCCGAAATACTGTTCGTTGCCGAGATATACCAGCCTGCGGAATACCGGAATTATATTTGCAACGGAAAGTTCGATTACCTGTACGACAAAGTGGGGATGTACGATACGTTGCGCGGTATCATGAGCCGTAATCATTCGGCTCAGGGCATTACTTACGCGTGGCAGAAACTGGGCGATATTTCCGGCAGGATGCTTAACTTTCTGGAAAACCACGACGAACAGCGGATCGGTTCGGGATTTTTTTGCGGAAGCGGTATTTACGCCCAGCCGGGGATGATTGTTACCGCCACCTTGACGCAAGGTCCGGTAATGATATATTTCGGACAGGAATTGGGCGAATTGGGAATGGATTCCGAAGGTTTCAGCGGCGTTGACGGACGAACGAGCATTTTCGATTATTGGAGCGTGAAATCCATACAAGCCTGGGCTAACGATGGAAAATTCGACGGGGGAAAACTTTCTGCCGAACAGCGGGAATTAAGACATTTTTATCAAAAACTGCTGCGTATCGTAACTGCGGAAAAAGCCGTAAGCGACGGATTGATGTACGATTTGGTTTACGCCAATCTCGACAATCTTACATTCAACTCGCATCATGAATTTGCCTATTTCAGAAAGCGCGACGACGATCTGATTCTGGTCGTTGTGAATTTTCACGATAAAGAATTGGATACCGGAGTGCGCATACCTTCCGAAGCTTTCCAATATTTTGATATGGAAGAAGGGCGCAGGTATAAATGCGTGGATTTGCTCGATGAAACTACCGTCTATCCCGATGTGGAATTGAGTTCGCAAAAGATGTTCCGGGTCGTAATGCCAGCTTGGAAAGGGAAGATATTTAAACTGACAGCTCCTAAATCCCCGACCTCTATCCCTCCCACTGAGGTGGGATAAGAAAAAAAGTTAGTTGCGCTTCGCGCGTTATTTGGCTTCGCCGTTATTAAAGTTAGTTGCGCTTTGCGCGTAAAAATAACGCAAAGTAAATAACCTGAAACTTGAAACTTGAAATCTTGAAACAATTAACATTATGAACATATCCG
>JAISXQ010000042.1 GCA_031270425.1 Prevotellaceae bacterium
GCCGAATACCATTGCCTGTACGTTTACGGCGGTTCCCCACTCGGCGGGTATGCCTTCCATTTTGCGGTAAAGGATGGCGCGGTCGTTCATCCACGAGTCGAATACGGCGCAAATAGCTCCCCACAACTGTTCGTAAGCCGATTCGGGAAAATCTTTTCCGGTTTGTTTTTTAACGGCGGCTTTAAATTTCGCTACCAGTTCTTTCAGGTCGTCCACCGAAAGTTCGGTATCCAATTTTACGCCTTTGGTTTCTTTTACGTGTTCTATGATTTCTTCAAAGGGGTCAATATCATTTTTGTTTTCGGGTTTCATCCCCAATACTACGTCTCCGTACATCTGAACGAAACGACGGTAGGAATCCCACGCAAAACGCGCGTTTCCGGTTTTGCGCGTCAATCCTTCGACAACCGCATCGTTCAATCCTAAGTTCAAAATGGTGTCCATCATGCCCGGCATCGATGCGCGCGCTCCCGAACGTACCGAAACTAACAAAGGATTTTCGACATCGCCGAATTTGGCGTTCATCAACTTTTCAACCAGCGCGATGGATTTTTCCACTTCGGGTTTCAACAGTTCTACCACTTTTTCTTTTCCCAACTGGTAATACTCGTTACATGTGTCGGTTGTAATGGTAAATCCGGGAGGAACCGGAACTCCGATCAGGTTCATCTCTGCAAGGTTAGCTCCCTTGCCTCCAAGCAGGTTTTTCATGTCCGCTTTACCTTCGGCTTGTCCGTTGCCAAAGGTGTAAACTTTTTTGGTGTTGCTCATAAAAATATCAAGTTAAATTTGTTTTAAATTATGTGTCGTATTTAAAGTTGGCAAAGTTAGAATATTTTGTTGATAAATAAAAACATCAGACGGAGTAAACTGCTCTCTATTGCCGGGTATTTTTTGATACTTAGCGTTTCTTTTGTATTTTTGCCGTAAAATTTTTGCAGATGAATATAAGAAACGAGCTGGCAAAGCGTATTTTAGTCCTCGACGGAGCTATGGGAACTATGATTCAGCGGTATAAACTGGGAGAAAAGGAGTATCGCGGAAGCCGTTTTTCCGCTTGGAACAGCCAATTGAAAGGGAACAACGACCTTTTGACGCTTACGCAGCCGGAAATTATTCTTACTATCCATCGCGAATACTTGGAAGCCGGCGCCGATATTATCGAAACAAACACTTTCAACGCGCAGCAAATTTCACTTGCGGATTACGAAATGCCGCATCTCGCTTACGAGATTAATCTCGCCGGAGCACGGCTGGCGCGTCAAGTCGCCGACGAATTTACCGAAAAAAATCCGTTGAAACCGCGTTTTGTAGCCGGTTCGATTGGTCCGACCAATAAAACTGCGTCTATTTCCCCCGACGTCAACAATCCGTCTTTTCGAGGAATTACTTTCGACCAACTGGTTGAGGCTTACAGGGAACAGGCGTTGGCTTTACTGGAAGGCGGCGTTGATGTTTTTTTGATAGAAACGATATTCGATACGCTGAACGCCAAAGCCGCTATTGCCGCCGTCGAAAAAGCGATGCAGGCAACAGGAAAACGCATTGAGATAATGATTTCGGCAACGGTTGCCGATTCGAGCGGGCGAACGCTTTCGGGACAGACGCTGGACGCTTTCCTTATATCGATTTCCCACACCAACCTGCTTTCCGTAGGGCTGAACTGTTCTTTCGGGGCAAAGGAATTGAAACCCTACCTGCAACAAATAAGCGCTTTGTCGCCCTGCTACGTAAGCGCTTACCCGAACGCCGGACTGCCCAATCAATTCGGTCAATACGACGAAACGCCCGGAATGATGGCTGCCCAGGTAAAAGAATTTATCGACGAAAAATTAGTCAATATCATCGGCGGTTGCTGCGGTACAACGCCTGAACACATCGCCGCTTATCAACAGTTGATTGAAAATGCCGGAATCAGGAAACCGGCGGAACCATCGCGTTCGTTGTTTTTGTCGGGATTGGAGGCGTTGGAGGTGAAGTCGTTATTCGTCAACATCGGCGAGCGCTGCAACGTTGCCGGTTCGCGGATGTTTCTGCGTTTGATTAATGAAAAGAAGTACGAAGAAGCGCTAAGCATCGCCCGGAAACAGGTAGAAGACGGCGCTCAAATCATCGACATCAACATGGACGACGCCATGCTCGACGCCCGGCAGGAAATGACGACTTTCCTGAACTATATCGCTTCCGAGCCGGAAATATCCCGCGTTCCCATTATGATCGACTCCTCGAAATGGGAAGTTATCGAAGCCGGATTGAAATGCGTGCAAGGAAAAAGCATCGTCAATTCCATCAGTTTGAAGGAAGGCGAAAAAGATTTCCTCTATAAAGCCTCCAAAATTCGCGAATACGGGGCGGCGGTTGTCGTTATGGCATTCGATGAAAAGGGGCAAGCCGACAGTTTCAAACGGAAAATCGAAATCTGCGGACGAGCCTACCGCTTGTTGACCGAAAAACTCAATTTTCCTCCGCAGAACATTATTTTCGACCCCAACATATTGGCAATAGCCACCGGAATAGAAGACCACGCAAATTACGGCGTCGATTTTATCGAAGCTGTCCGCTGGATAAAAGCCAATTTGCCTTACGCTAAAATCAGCGGCGGGGTAAGTAATCTTTCCTTTTCGTTCAGGGGGAATAACGCGGTGCGTGAAGCCATCCATTCCGCCTTTCTCTATCATGCCGTAAAAGAAGGCATGGATATGGGAATCGTCAACGCCGGCATGTTGCAGATTTACGAAGAAATCCCCCAAGATTTGCTGGAACATGTCGAAGACATTATCTTCAACCGCCGCCCCGACGCCACCGAGCGCATGCTCGAATTTGCAGAAAAGTTGAAAAACGAACAACCTTCTCCCCTCTCCCCGGGGAGGGCTGGGGGCGAAGTTGTATGGCGTAAACTGCCCCTCCAACAACGATTGGAACACTCATTAATAAAAGGTATCAACGAATACTTGGAAGAAGACCTTAACGAAGCGCTGCAAGTATATTCATCTCCCATTGAAATTATAGAGCAACCTTTGATGGGCGGCATGAACATTGTCGGCGAGTTGTTCGGCGCGGGAAAGATGTTTTTACCGCAAGTCGTTAAAACAGCGCGGACGATGAAAAAAGCCGTTTCCATCCTGCAACCCTATATCGAAGCCCAAAAACAGCCCGGACAAAGCGTACACGCCGGAAAATACCTGATTGCAACCGTAAAAGGCGACGTGCACGACATCGGTAAAAATATCGTGGGCGTGGTGTTGGCTTGCAACAACTACGAAGTTATCGACTTGGGCGTGATGGTTCCGACCGAGAAAATCATCCGTACCGCTATCGAAGAAAAAGTCGATATTATCGGGCTTAGCGGACTGATTACGCCTTCGCTCGAAGAAATGTGCACCGTCGCCGCCGAAATGGAAAAGGCGGGTTTGAAAATCCCCTTGATGATCGGCGGAGCAACGACTTCCAAGCTGCATACCGCCGTTAAAATCGCGCCGAACTACAAAGGTCCGGTTGTTTACGCCAAAGACGCGTCGGTAAATACCTACCTCGTTTCGCAACTGATGAACGAAAAAACGCACTACAATTTCGTTGCCGAACTCGAAGCCGAATACAGGGCGTTGCGCGAAAAACAAACGAAGAAAGTCGAATTGCTGCCTTTGGAAGAAGCCCGGAAACGGAAACCCAAGTTGTTTTAAAAACTATTTTTTTGTCATGTACTAAAAACGAATTTATTATCTTTGCAATCACTTAACGGAAAAAACAACGAAATGGACAAAAAAAATACAGCCGTTTTATTGATTCACTGCCCCGACCGCGCGGGAATATTGGCGGCAGTAACGGAATTTATCAACCAGCATCGCGGTAATATCCTGTATCTCGACCAGTATGTAAACCGCGAAGAGAGCGTGTTTTTTATGCGTGTGGAATGGGATTTGGAATATTTTCAAATACCGAAGGAAAAGATAGAAGATTATTTCCAAACCCTGCTGGCGCTCCGCTACGAGATGAGTTTCCGCCTGTATTTTTCCGACACGAAACCCCGAATGGCTCTTTTCGTATCTAAAATGTCGCATTGCATCTACGATTTATTGGCTCGATACGCTTCGGGCGAGTGGAATGTGGAAATACCGCTTATTATCAGCAATCATCCCGATATGGAGCCTGTTGCGAAGCGTTTCGGGATAGAGTTCCGCTTATTTTCCATAACGAATGAAAATAAAGCGGAACAAGAAGCAAAAGAAATAGAATTGCTCAAAAAATACCGGATTACTTTTTGCGTGCTTGCCCGCTATATGCAGGTGCTTTCGCCCGATTTCATCAAGCATTATCCCGACAGGATAATAAATATTCATCATTCTTTCCTTCCCGCCTTTGCCGGATCCAAGCCTTATCACGCAGCTTATGCGCGGGGAGTGAAAATTATCGGAGCCACGAGCCATTACGTTACCGGCGATTTGGACGCGGGACCCATCATTGAACAGGATGTAGCGCGAATATCGCACAAAGACTCTATTGACGAACTGATAAAGAAAGGGCGCGATTTGGAAAAAATCGTGCTTTCGCGGGCGGTAGAAAAACACATTAATCGAAAAATTCTCGCCTATAAAAACCGTACCGTTGTTTTTCAGTAGCTTGCAATTCCGTACTTACCGTAACAGCTCCGCCCCTTGTTAATCCGTCTTTCTCCGTTCCCTGTGTTCTATACTCTGAAAAGTCTTGACTCTTGGTTCTGAAATCTGTATTCTATATATTAGATAGTTGAAAGTTGAAATCTTTTTTGTAATTTTGTCAGCCCTTTATGTCATTATTACAGATTAGACCATTGTGCACTATGCAAAATTCTGAAATACAATCAGCCAAGCAACGTTTTGGAATTATCGGAAGCTCGGAATTGCTCAACCGGGCGGTAGATATTGCCATCCAGGTAGCTCCCACCGATTTGTCGGTGCTTATTACCGGCGAAAGTGGCGTTGGAAAGGAGAGTTTCCCTCAAATAACACATCAATACAGCCACCGGAAACATGGACCCTACATTGCAGTCAATTGCGGCGCAATACCCGAAGGAACCATTGATTCGGAGCTTTTCGGACACGAAAAAGGGGCGTTTACCGGCGCTACTTCCGAGCGGAAGGGTTATTTTGAAGTTGCCGACGGCGGCACTATTTTTCTGGATGAAGTAGGAGAATTGCCTCTTTCCACGCAAGTCCGCCTGCTGCGGGTGCTCGAAACGGGCGAATTTATAAAAGTAGGTTCTTCAAAAACGCAAAAGACGGATGTGCGCGTGGTGGCGGCTACCAACCTGAATATGTCAAAAGCGATACAGGACGGGCGTTTCCGCGAGGATTTGTTTTACCGCTTGAATACGGTTCCTATCCACATTCCCCCCTTGCGGGAACGAAGGGATGATATTGTGTTGTTATTCAGGAAATTTGCGCTCGATTTTGCCGAGAAATACCGTATGCCGCCCATCAAACTTACCGACGACGCCCAAGTTTTGCTGGCAAATTACTATTGGAAAGGAAACGTGCGGCAGTTGAAGAACATCACGGAACAAATTTCGGTCATCGAGCAGCAACGCGATATATCTTCGCAGACGCTTCGCTTGTACTTGCCGCAGGAAGAAATGGAGCGTCTGCCGGCTTTGCCGTCCTCACACGGTGGCGACGAAAAAAACTTTACCAACGAACGGGAGATATTATACCAGGTGCTTTTCGATATGCGTAAGGACATCAACGATTTGAAAAAAATGGTGTACGATACAATAGACGATAAAACGCCGGATAGTAAGAAAGATGAAGCGGTTTACCCTGCCATTTTCAGCCGCGACGCCATTATCACTCCGGCGCATCATAATGTAGCCGAAGCGAAATCCGAACATGTTGATTCGAAACGTTTTGCAGGAGATCATGGTATTTTTCAGGACGCCGAATACCACGAGGACGACAAACAGCCGATGACTCTGGAAGAAATGGAAAAACAGATGATAAAACGAACGCTCGATAAATACAGGGGAAAAAGAAGGCAAGCCGCCGAAGAGTTGAAAATATCCGAACGCACCTTATACCGGAAAATTAAAGAATATGGCATCGAATAAAAATCAAAAACAGATTGCCGGATATATGCGGACGCTGTTAGCGTTGTTCGCTGTAATTATGTTTGCAGCGTGCACGGTTTCGTATAAATTTAACGCCGGAATGATTGATTATACCAAGATCAAATCCATTTCAATCGCCGATTTTCCTAATATGGCGGAAGGGAGCATGTATCCGATGCTTTCGCAGGAATTTTCGGAAGCCGTCCGGGATATTTTCACCCGTCAAACACGTTTGCAAATTTTGCGCACAGGCGGCGATATGCACCTCGAAGGAGAAATAACCGGATACCTGCTTACGCCTATGGCGATCAGCGCCGACTCCTATTCTTCGGAAACAAAGCTTACGCTTACGGTAAAAATCCGATTTTCAAACAATAAACAGCCGGAAGAAGATTTTGAAAAATCCTACTCGGCTTATCAAAGTTTTTCCAGCAACCAGATGTTGAATGATATACAAGCCGAACTGCTGAAAACGATTATGACGGAAATCTGCGAAAATATTTACAACGATACGGCGGGGAAATGGTAGAAAAATCCCCCACAGGGGAATTTTAGAGCCAAGAACCAAGAGCCAAGAACCAAGATTATTAGAGAACAGAGTACCGAACAGAATCTTGAAATTAGAAATCTTGAAATTAGAAATTTTAAAATCTTGAATCCCGAATAGCTATCGGGAGAAATTTTGAAATCTTGAAATTAGAAATCTTGAAATTTTGAATAGCTATCGGGAGAAATTTTGAAATCTTGAAATTAGAAATCTTGAAATTTAGAATAGCTATTCGGGAGAAACCACAAACCGATGACCTGCGAAGAATTAATATCACTTGTCCGCCGTCCCGAAACGCTGGCGGAAAAAGACGTCCCCGGATTGAAAAATCTGGTCGACAGTTTTCCGTATTTCGTACAGGCTCGCATGCTCTACGTCAAAGCATTGAAAGAATCGAAGAGCATACATTTTGCCTTCCATTCGAAGCAAATGGCATTGCATGCTCCCGACCGCCGCAGGCTGTATTTTTATTTATATCCCGGGAAAGCCGGAAAAGATCGGGAAGCGCGAACCGGAAAACATCAGAAAACATCGGCAGGCGAATATTTCGATATGATGGACGCCGTCGAACGGAAAGGAGGCGATAGCAGGCAGTCGTTGAAAGAACTGGCTGAACGGCTGAAAACCGCCCGCGAACTGGTCTCGAACGATAACAGGGAAGAAAAAGGGAGAGCGGCGGAAAAAGAGGCGCTTTCGTTCCTTTCGCCACCAAAACAGGTTGAAATAACGGAAGAAAATGCAAAAAAACGTATCCGGGAGAAAAAATATGAGGAAGCCGTCGAAATCTTGAAAGCTTTAAATTTGAATAATCCGAAAAAAAGTAGTTACTTTGCAGACCAAATTCGATTTTTAGAAAAAATAATTATAAACACAAAAAGATAAGCACAACATTATGTACACTTTACTAACCATTTTAATCGTCATTGCCGCTGTTTTGCTGGTATTACTCGTATTGGTGCAAAACTCGAAAGGAGGCGGGCTGGCTGCCGGATTTTCCTCGTCGAATCAAGTACTTGGCGTTCGTAAAACGACCGACTTCCTCGAAAAAGCAACTTGGAGTTTAATCGCTTTTATTATTGTTCTATCCATTGCCGCCGGAGGCATTCATTCGCAAGAACCCGCAAATGCCGGTGATTCTGAAATACAACGACAGTATCAGGAAGCACAACAGAGCGTTCCCGGAGCGGTTAATCCCGGATTCGGAGAAATTCCCGAACAAGAAAATCCGGCTCAATAAAAAACTGCGGGGCGGATTTTAAAATATACGGAAAGAGGTTGTCTCAAAAGTAATTGGCTACGCCGAACGTTGTTTCGTGGACAAATTACTTTTGAGACAGCCTCTTTTTTCTCTTAAAAAAAATGACAACCCGAAATTTTGAAACCAACATGCTTGACGTCAATTTCATTAACATAATCGATTACCTCGGAACCTTTGCCTTCGCAATCAGCGGCATCCGCTTAGCCTCCGCCAAACGTTTCGATTGGTTCGGAGCTTACATCGTGGGGTTGGTTACGGCAATCGGTGGCGGAACAACACGCGATTTGCTGCTCAGCATCACTCCGTTCTGGATGCAGCAACCGTCCTATCTTATTGTTACAGGATTCGCACTTCTTTTTGTAATCATTTTCGGGCGTTACGTAATACGTTTGAAAAATACCTTCTTCATTTTTGATACCATCGGACTGGGCTTGTTCGTCGTGGTGGGTATCGAACGGACGCTCGACGCCGGATTTCCGTTTTGGGTGGCTATCGTTATGGGGACAATAACCGGATCGGTGGGCGGAATAATGCGCGATATTTTTATTAATGTGGAACCCCTCGTTTTTCGTAAGGACATTTATGCCTTAGCCTGCGTCTTCGGCGGTTTGATGTTCTTTTCATGCAGTCTGGCAGGCGTTCCCGAACCGGTAACCCAAGTGATAGCGGCAAGTTCCGTGATACTTATCCGCATCCTCGCCGTGAAATACCACATCAGTTTACCCGCGTTGAAAGGCGCTGATGACAGGAAGAATCTTCGGAAAAAATAATTACAAACAAAGATGCCGTGTATTTTGTTATAAATAACATGCAAAATATAATCGTTATATTTATAGTAGCCGGAGCGCTTTCGTTTGTTGTTTGGAAATTTTACAAGATACTTTCCGTTAAACCTCCATCGGCAAACACGCCGTCTTGTTGCGCGGGCTGTTCCGGTTGTTCCGTGATGAAAGAAATCCAACATCAAAACCGGAAGTGTCCGAAATAGCGTCAGGAATATTTGAGCGCGGACAGTTGCGCTGGATCGAATATCTCGTTTGCTATCGCTTGAAGCTCTTCCGCCGATATTGCGTCGATGCGTTGCCGCAATGTATCCAACTCATCAAATTTACCAAAACGCAAAAAACTCTTTCCCAAACTGAGCGCCAGATGTTCCTTTTGTTCGTTGGCAATAACCAATTGTCCCGTCAGTTGCAATTTGTATTTCCGAAGCAGTTTATCAGGCAGTTTTTGTTCGCGAAGTTTTTTTAATTCTTTGAGTACAAGTTGTTCACAACGTCCGGCGCTTTCAGGGTCGCATCCGAAATATACGTTCCACATGCCGGAGTCGGTCATTGCCTGGTAATTCGAGTCCACCTGATATACCAGACCGTGTTTCTCGCGCAGCGACAGGTTCAACAGGCTGTTCATCCCCTGTCCGCCCAGCAAGTTGTTCAGCAAGTGCATGCCAAGCTTGTGCGGGTGGTGCAGGTCGTAAGCGCGGTTTCCCATCATAAAATGAACCTGATGCGTGTTCCGTCCCGCTTCTTTCCGTTGCGGAGCATAATTGTCGGGAGCTGTGCGCTTTTTAGCCGGGCTTGTACCCGAAGCGTCTTCAAAATATTCGCTTACCCAGCGTACCAAACGTTTGTAATCTACATTTCCCAAAACAAAAAACACCATTTCTTCCGGACGGTATTGCTCGCTGACAAAACGCAAAGCGTCCGTCTGTGTAAATTTCATCAGCAAATCCGCCTGCCCGAGTATATTGTGTCCAAGCGGATGGCGGTCGAAAAGGATTTCTTCAAAATCATCGTATATCAGTTCCGAAGGGCTGTCGTTGTAGGACTGCATCTCGTCCAGAATTACTTCCACTTCTTTATCTATCTCTTTTTGCGGAAAAGTGGAGTGCAGTACGATGTCGGCAATAAGTTCGACGGCGCGCGCGGCATATTCAGTCAGGACGGAAGCGTACACCACCGTTTCTTCCTTCGACGTGTAGGCGTTCAACTCTCCTCCCACATCCTCCAAACGGTTAATGATATGGCGCGAACGCCGCTTGCCTGTTCCCTTGAAAAGCATGTGCTCAACAAAATGAGCCATGCCCTGCTCTTCTTCGCTCTCGTCGCGCGAGCCGACGTTTATAACTGCTCCACAATAGGTTACGGGACTTTTGTCGGGCATAAATACGAGGCGCAT
>JAISXQ010000051.1 GCA_031270425.1 Prevotellaceae bacterium
CTCCACTCAAAACAACGAAAATATTACAATATTTTTTGTCGTATCAGTTCTATTTTCTATTTTTACACCGCTATTGACATTCCCGATGCGAGGATTTGTAATTCCGCTTGACGAGTAAAAAAAAAAACTAAATAAATGAAAGATAAGGGAATGGTGGACGTTATCACCCTCGGTTGTTCAAAAAATCTGGTTGATTCGGAGCAGTTGATGCGTCAGTTCGACGTGCTGGGTTATAAAGTAAGGCACGACGCTGAACCCCCCGGCGGAGATATTGTAATCGTAAATACCTGCGGGTTTATCGGCGCTGCAAAAGAGGAAAGCGTCAACAGCATTTTACAGTTCGCCCGTCTGCGCAAACAGGGAAAAATAAAAAAGCTGTTTGTTATGGGTTGTTTGTCGGAACGTTATTTGAAGGAGCTGCAAGCGGAAATTCCCGAGGTGGATAAATTCTACGGTAAATTCAACTATACGGATATTTTGCAGGAATTGGGACAGGAATACCGCGCCGATTTGCGTTTGGAGCGAAAGCTCAGTAGCCTGCCCCATTACGCCTACGTCAAAATTTCGGAAGGCTGTAACCGGACTTGTTCCTATTGCGCTATTCCGATTATTACCGGTCGTCATCGTTCGCGTTCGATGGACGAAATTGTGCTCGAAGTGGAAAAACTGGCAGCCCAAGGCGTAAAAGAATTTCAGTTGATAGCCCAAGACCTGTCATACTACGGTATGGACAGGTACAAGGAATTGAAGCTGGCGGAATTAATACAACGCCTTTCGGATATACGCGGAGTGGAATGGTTGCGCCTGCATTATGCTTATCCGGCTCATTTTCCTTATGATGTATTAAAGGTGATGCGCGAGCGGGATAATGTTTGCCGGTATTTGGACGTCGCATTGCAGCACATCAGCGATAATATGCTGCAACGCATGAGGCGCAATATAACGTCGGCGGAAACATACGAACTGATCGGACGCATACGGGAAGAAGTCCCCGGCATTCACCTGCGGACAACCATGCTGCTCGGACATCCGGGCGAAACGGAAGAGGATGTTGAAGAAGTAAAGGCTTTTATCCGCAAAATACGCTTCGAGCGCTTGGGAGCTTTCGCCTTTTCGAACGAGGAAGGGACTTTCGCTTACAAAAACTATGCGGACGATATTCCCGAAGAGGAAAAACAACGCAGGGTGAACGAAATTATGGCGATACAGCAAGGAATATCGACGGAGATAAACGAGGGAAAAATCGGGCAGCGGCTGAAAGTCATCATCGACCGGAAAGAAAATGATTATTACATCGGAAGGACGGAGTTCGATTCGCCCGAAATTGACCCCGAAGCGTTGATACCCGCCTCAACGCCCGGCATAAAAACCGGAGAATTTTACGAAGCCCGCATCACGGGCGCGGCGGAGTTTGACCTGTACGGAGTTTAGTCTAAAAAATACGTTCGACGCAGTCAATATATCAATTAGATTATTATACGCATAGAACACAATAGTTTATAAAGAAAATTTTGTTTTTATTCTAAGTAAGTACACATAGCTGTAAAACAATTTCATTGTTTTACTTTAAAAAGTCCTTGTGTTCTTCTTTAAAAAGATGTTTAAAAAAATAAAACTACTGTGTCCCATGTGTCCCGTCCCCTCCCGTCCCGATAGCTATCGGGAATCGGGAATCGGGAAAATCTATCTGAAATAATATCCAATAAAAACTTCCAATATCTATGAACAACAAAGAATTAATTTCCGCCATTGCCGCAAAGACCGGTTTACCGCAACCGGACGCCGCCGGCTTACTCGAAACGACCGTATCCATTTTACGTTCCCTGATTGCCGCCGACAATGCTGTCAGCATACAAGGTTTCGGCACATTGGACTTACGTAAACGGGAAGAGCGTATTTCCGTCCACCCTTCCACGCAAGTACGCACGCTGATACCACCCAAATTAGTGGTGGGTTTTAAACAAAGTCCCCTATTAAAGAACAAAATTAACAACATCGAATCATGAGCGCCAATAAGATTTCTTTACAGGAGCTTACCGAAGAGTTAGCCGCAACATCGAACATAACGAAACGCGCCGCCGAAGATTTTATTAAAGCCTTATTTTCAACCGTCGAAGAAGCCTTGACCAACAACGACACGGTAAAAATAAAAGATTTCGGAACATTTAAAGTACAACCGGTTGAGGCGCGTAAAAGCGTCAACGTGCAAACGGGCGAAGAAATCGTCATACCGGGGTACAACAAAGTAAATTTCGCTCCTGACGCCGGATTGAAGGATTTGGTCAACGAAGTTTTCGCCCATTTGGAACCGGTGGCGCTGGACAGTTTAGAGGACAGCGACAGCGGAACACTACGGAATTTTACGGAACAAGCCGCCGAAATAAAAAACATCATTTCGGATATTGAAGCCTTGTCGTCCGAAAATGGGGAAGAAGAAACGCCAAGCGTTATAAACGCCGTTCCCACGCCGGAAAAAAACGAGGAAATACCGTCCGCCAATTATTCAGAAGAACCTGTTTTCCCAAAAAGAAAAAAGAAACGGATATGGTTTGCAGCCATATTATTAGTCGTTCTTGCAGCGGCGGGAAGTTATATTTTCGTTCAACGCTCCGGTTTAATCGAAAAGATAGCTTTCCGGAAAACCGCAACTCCGGTTGCAGAAGAATTTACGGAAATACAGGAAGGTATCGAACCGGAGGAAACGGCAGAGCCAATCGACGAACTGCAAGCCCTGTTCGACGCTCCCCGCGTTTATACCGAATATATCGCTACGCTGAAATTGACCGAAGGCAACCGTCTGGCGCGTTTAGCAACACGTTATTACGGTAATGCAAAATTTTGGGTATATATTTACGAAGCCAACATGGACAATATTAAAGAGCCTGATAATATCCCCACAGGAACGTTGATACGCATCCCAAAAGTAAATCCGC
>JAISXQ010000066.1 GCA_031270425.1 Prevotellaceae bacterium
GCACATCAGCACATTAGCACATCAACACATTAGCAAATCAGCACATTAACATCATAAAAGGATGAATCATAACGTTAAAATACTCGTCGCAGCATGTATTTTCATCAACAATCTCTGTCTTTTTTCACAAAAAGCAGGGCAAGAATCTTCGACGCTACAAGCAGGGCAAGAAATGGGAAAAGACAGGGAAGCCATGTTCGACAGCGCATTTAACGAAGAAAATATCGACGTTGACAGCGTCATTGCCCTGCCTGCCGGATTGGACGACGTACTCGATGGAGGCGCCGGAAAAACAGGCGTTTTCGACGATGAGGCTTCTGTCCCTCCCCGTTTTTTGGAGATGCTCGATTTCCTGCTGTACAGTTGGGCGCTGGAAAAAACAAAAGGAGCGGATTGTTTTCCCGACAGCAACGTGGTAACGCCGCCCGATTCTGTTTTCCGCGACCGTCTGGCGCGTTTGCCCTGCATTATGGAAATGCCCTATAACTCCATTGTTCAGTCGTTCATCAATTTATATACCGTTCAGAAACGCCTGCAAATGGAATACATGCTCGGCGTTGGTAAGTTTTATTTCCCGCTTTTCGAAGAAGTGTTGGCTGCCAACGATATGCCGTTGGAACTGAAATATCTTCCAGTAATAGAGTCCGCCCTTAACCCGAGCGCCTACTCGCACATGGGCGCCGCCGGATTGTGGCAATTTATGGTTGGAACCGGACGCATGTACGAATTGGAAATAAACAGTTTGGTGGACGAGCGAATGGATCCCATAAAATCGACGCACGCGGCAATACGTTATTTAAAAGACCTGTATGCCATTTACAGCGACTGGCATCTGGTTATTGCCGCCTACAACTGCGGTCCGGGCAATGTGCGCAAAGCCATCAGCCGTTCGGGAGGCAAACGCGACTATTGGGCTATTTATCCCTATCTCCCGAGGGAAACAAGGGGCTATGTGCCTACTTTCATCGCGGCTGTTTACGCTATGGAGTATGCGCCGGAACATAATATTTGTCCGGCTCCCGTCGAACTTCCGGTAATAAGCGACACCATCCACATACGGGAAACCATCCATTTCGAACAAATCTCCGCCGCAACTGGAATTTCCGTAGAAGAATTGCGCTATATGAACCCGCAGTACAGAAAAAATATTGTTCCCGGATTGTATAAACCCTATGCGTTGAGGCTGCCGGCGGAATATTTGAGTCCTTTTATCGAAAAATACGATGAAATCGTGCAACACAGAGCCGACGAACTGATCAACAACCGCCGCAAGGAAATTGAAATAGCGCGTCAGTCGGCTTCGGGAAGTTCGGGAAAGGGGATTTACCACACGGTAAGGAAAGGGGAAACTCTGGGACATATTGCGCTGAAATACGGCGTTTCGGTAAATAAACTCCGTCAGTGGAATAATATCAGGGGTAACCTTATCCGGCAAGGACAGCGGTTGAAGATAATGAAGTAAAAAACTCTCGATTTTTCGAGAAATAGCCCGACAGGGCTTGAATATCAATAGAAAAATGGGAATACCCCACCCACACAGCCCTGTTAGAGGTTGAACTCCTACGGAGTTTCGGTGAAAGGGGACGGCATTCGTCCCGATAAACTATCGGGATTTCCTAACGGAAAAAGGAAGGAACAAAAACAAGGATAGAAAAGATAACCGGAGTTAGGTAGTAGTGTTCTCACTTTTCGCTACTCACTTCTCACTACTAAAATAAAAATGGAAAAACTGTATTATTCCATATCGGAAGTATCTGAAATGCTGGATATTAGCCTATCCAATCTCCGTTTTTGGGAAAAGGAATTTAAGCAGCTAAAACCCAAACGCAACAAGAAACAAACGCGCTTTTACAGCGAAAACGATATTAACCTGATCAAACAAATACAATATTTGGTCGACGTTCAGAAACTCACTCTCGATGGAGCCAAGCAAAAATTGGAAGATAAAAAAGATAGGGTCGCCAAACAACAAGAGCTTTCCGAACGTTTAAAGGAAATACGAAAAGAACTGGCGGGGATTGCGAAACAGTTGGAGACTCCATTTTGATTTACAATTTAATTATTAATGACAACAACTATACATCCGCCTGCAAGCGAAAAAAGAATTGATGTTATCGGGGCAAGGGTACACAACCTCAAAAACATCGATGTTTCCATTCCGCGGAATGCACTGACGGTTATTACCGGATTGAGCGGAAGCGGGAAATCGTCCTTAGCTTTCGATACCATTTTCGCCGAAGGGCAACGCCGCTATATCGAAACCTTTTCGGCTTACGCACGCAGCTTCTTAGGCAATTTGGAGCGTCCCGACGTTGATGAAATCAATGGTTTGAGTCCGGTTATCTCTATCGAACAGAAAACGACGAATAAAAATCCGCGTTCCACGGTGGGAACCACCACCGAAATATACGATTTCCTGCGCTTGTTGTACGCCCGCGCCGGGACTGCGTATTCCTACGTTACCGGCGAAAAGATGGTCAAATATTCGGAAGACCAAATCGTCGACTTGATATTAAAAGACTACGGAGGCAATAAAGTCTATCTGTTGGCTCCTGTTGTTCGCGGGAGGAAAGGTCATTACAAAGAACTTTTCGAGCAGATACGTAAGAAAGGCTATCTTCATGTCCGTATCGACGGCGAGATTAAGGATTTAGTGCATGGCATGCGCATCGACCGCTATAAGATACACCACGTCGAAATCGTTATCGACCGCTTGGAAATAAGCGAAAAAGACCGCCGCAGGCTGAAAGATTCCATACAAAAAGCCATGCGGCAAGGCAACGGTGTTGTGATGGTAGTCTCCGCTAACCCCACCGAAGGAGGAAAAAATTCCTCCCCTTCGGGGAGCTTGGAAGGGACTAATCCTAAGGAGGATTTAGGGGATTATCGCTACTTCTCCAAATCCCTGATGTGTCCTACTTCGGGTATTTCTTACGACGAACCCGCGCCGTACAGTTTCTCCTTCAACTTGCCGCAGGGAGCCTGCCCGCATTGTAAAGGATTGGGATATACCAACTTGATTGATATGGAAAAAATTATCCCCGACAAATCCGTCAGCATTTACAACGGAGGAATATTGCCGCTCGGTAAATATAAAAATACAATCATTTTCTGGCAGATAGAAGCCATTCTCGAAAAATACGGCGTAAAAATAAAACAGCCTGTTTCCGAAATACCCGGCGAAGCCATCGACGAAATAATGAACGGAACGGAAGAACGTTTGAACATCAAAAACCAGTCGCTGGGAAATTCAAATTACTTTTTAAGCTACGAAGGCATTCTGCGATACATCGAAATACAACAGGAAAACGGCGTTTCGGCAAGCGAACAAAAATGGGCGAATCAATATTATAAAACGGTAATATGTCCCGAATGTAAGGGAGCCAGATTGCGCCGCGAATCGTTGCATTTCCGCATACACGATAAAAATATATCCGAACTTTCGGCAATGGACTTGAACGAATTGTCGGAATGGATAAAAAATGTGGATAGATTCCTTACGGAAAAGCAACGGGCTATCGCAACCGAAATAATAAAGGAAATCGCTACCCGCCTGCAATTTTTACTCGATGTGGGATTAAGCTATCTTTCGCTCAACCGGAGTTCGCAATCGCTCTCCGGCGGCGAAAGCCAGCGCATCCGTCTGGCAACGCAAATAGGCACTCAATTGGTCAATGTGCTTTACATTCTCGACGAACCGAGCATCGGGCTTCACCAACGCGACAATTTACGCTTGATAAACTCGTTGAAGCAGTTGCGCGACGTCGGCAATTCGGTGATTGTGGTGGAGCACGACAAGGAGATGATGCTGGCTTCGGATTATGTTGTCGATTTGGGGCCGCGTGCCGGACGTTTCGGGGGCGAAGTGGTTTTTTCGGGAAGCCCTTCCGAAATGCTGCAAGCCGGAACGCTTACATCCGCCTACCTCAACGGAACGAAAAAAATAGAAATTCCCGAGAAAATACGCGATGGAAACGGAACGAAAATCGTATTGAAAGGAGCGCGCGGAAACAACCTGAAAAACGTTACGGTAGAGTTTCCTTTGGGAAAAATGATTTGTATAACAGGTGTTTCGGGCAGCGGTAAATCAACGCTGATTTCCGACACTTTGCAGCCGGTTTTAAGCCAGCATTTCTACCGTTCGCTTCAAGATCCGCTACCCTACGAAAGCATCGAAGGCATAGAACACGTCGATAAAGTGGTGGAAGTAAACCAGACTCCCATCGGACGCACGCCCCGTTCCAACCCTGCCACCTATACCGGAGTGTTTTCCGACATTCGGAACCTCTTTGCCTCGCTCCCCGAAGCCAAAATCCGCGCCTACAAACCGGGGCGATTCTCCTTCAACACCGCCGGTGGACGCTGCGAAACTTGCGGTGGAAACGGATATAAAACCATTGAAATGAATTTCCTGCCCGATGTGTATGTACTCTGCGAAACCTGCAACGGAAAACGCTACAACCGCGAGACACTGGAAGTCCGCTTTAAGGGAAAATCTATTGCCGACGTACTTGATATGACTATCAACCGCGCCGTCGAATTTTTTGAAAACCAGACCTCTATCCTGAACAAGATAAAAACGCTTCAAGATGTTGGCTTGGGTTACATAAAACTCGGACAATCGAGCACGACGCTTTCGGGAGGCGAAAGCCAGCGCGTGAAATTAGCGACCGAGTTATCGAAACGCGACACGGGAAAAACGGTTTATATTCTCGACGAACCAACAACAGGACTTCATTTTGAAGATATTCGGGTGCTGTTGGGCGTGTTGAATAAATTAGTGGATAAGGGCAACACCGTTATTATTATCGAACACAATATAGATGTGCTGAAAGTCGCCGACTATATTATTGATATTGGACCCGAAGGAGGCGCTGCCGGCGGAAAAATCATTTGCAGCGGAACCCCGCGCGAAATTGCCGGTCATCCCGAAAGTTTTACGGGGAAATTTTTACGGGAAGAACTGTTTTGAAAGAAATCCGTGTTATTTGTGTTCTAATAAAAAGATTTACGGAATATTTTATCCGAATAAGCACATAATATCGTAAATTTGTCCCGTTGTTTGTATTCAATCATTACTTTTTAAAATTAATAATCGTATGAAACAAGTACTCTTTTTTATCAGCCTGAGTTTGACATTGCTATTATTTTTTGCGTGTAAAGAAAGCGATAACATCAAACTGGCGTCCCTAAACTATGCCGACGCCTACTATTTATCTTCCGATACGACGCAAGGCGCCTTAGTTGTTTCGATACAGGTAGAATTGCCCGCCGGAAAAATGAAGGCGGATTCTGTTATTCGGGCTTTTCTTGTGGACGTTATTTTTGGCGGGAGTTATACAGGGCTGTCCGACGCTGATATTGTATCAGCCTTTACCTCCGATTTAAAACAGGACTATCGCGCAAATAACGAACCGCTGTTGTCGGAGTTGGAGGACGAGGAACATTCGTATTCGCTCAACAACGAACATTTCATCGAAGGTTTTCCCTTGCTGAATGATAAAAACATCTTTTCCTACGGCGTAAACCATTACGCATATATGGGCGGAGCACATGGAATCGATATGCGTTCCTATTATAGTTTCGACTTGAAAACGTTAAAACCTGTTACCGAACAGAATTTGTTTGCGGACGGCTGCGAGGCGGAACTTATCGAACTGCTTAAAACAAGAATTATCGAAGAAAGCGAGTTTATACACTCTATGGAAGATCTGAAAAATTCCGACTATTATGTGGATTCCATTAAACCGAACGGTAATTTTTACATTTCGGACGAAGCGATTACCTACGTTTTCAATCCTTACGAAATAGCGCCCTATTATATGGGACATACCGAAATATCGCTTCCGTACAGCAGAATCGCGCATTTACTGAAACTCGAAAATCCAGTGGCTTATCTTGCCGGAGAAACGAAGAAATAACGGCAATCGCAAATCCTAAATCGCAAATTAATTTATGGCTGCAAAAAAAGATAACCGTCTGGCTTGGGGCGTTTCACTGCTTGTATTCGGCTGCCTCTTCCTGCTTCGTCAGTTCCACCTTATTCCGGCGGATATGGCGGTTTACATTTTCGACGTAACAAGCTACCTGTTTATTATCGGGATTATTTTTCTTATTTGCCACAGCAACAAAAGTATCGGCTGGATACTTGTCGTCTTGGGTATATTGTTCCGGTTGTCGGACATTGTCCGCTTTACACAAAATTTATCCGACTACATCTGGCCTGTCTTGCTTATCGTTGCCGGAATTGTGTTGGTTTTCGGGGTGAAGAAAGGGAAATAAATCATACGTTAGTTGCGCTTCGCGCGTTACTTGCGTTGCGTTATTCGCTTCGCGTTATTTGCGCTTCGCGTTAGTTGCGCTTCGCGCGTTATTCGGCTTCGCCGTAAGAACATAACGTAATAACGTCCGCAGGGCAAAATAACGTGCGAAGCACAATAACGCGCGAAGCGCAAATAACAGCGAAGCTAAGTAACGTGCGAAGCACAACTAACGCGCGAAGCGCAAATAACGTGCGAAGCACAACTAACGCGCGAAGCGCAAAAACATGCGAAGCATAAATTCTATGAAAACAGCATTAATTGGAGCGGGAAACGTAGCGACGCACATAGCCCTTGCTTTATACGGAAGCGGGGTAGATATTGTTCAGGTTTACAGCCGGGATATTGCTCATTCAGCAGCTATTGCCCATAAGGTAGGAGCTTTGCCCATCGACGATATGGCAAAAATCGACGATTCTATCGATGTTTTTCTTTTTGCGGTAAAAGACGATGCGATTACGGAACTCCTGAAACGCGCGGGAAAAAAGGATGTGTTGATGATTCATACGGCGGGAAGCGTATCGATGGATGTATTTAAGGAATACACCGGTAATTACGGAGCGCTTTATCCTTTGCAAACTTTTTCGAAAAGCAAAGCGGTAAATTTTGCGGAAATCCCCGTTTTTATCGAAGCAAGTAATGACGAAGCGGAAAGGCAAATCGAAGAACTGGCGCGGAAATTATCGCCGGAAATACATTTCGTTAATTCGGAACAGCGAAAGAAAATACACCTGGCGGCGGTGTTCGCCTGTAATTTTACGAACTTTCTATACGATATTTCGGCGGAAATCGTTGCAGAAGCGGGATTGCCTTTCGATGTGTTGAAACCGCTGATAGCGGAAACGGCAGACAAAATAAAAACGCTGTCGCCGCGCGAAGCCCAGACCGGTCCGGCAGTACGCGGCGACAAACAAACGATGAACGCCCATCTTGAATTATTGAAGGAGCGTCCGGATTTGCAACGTCTTTACACAGAACTTTCGGATGGGATAAAATTGGGAATCGGGACTCCGTCATCCGTGTTCTAAAATAACAAAATATGCAAAATTCTTCAAACTCAACAATTTCCCCTTCGGGGAGCAGGGGGCTAAGCGACTATTTGCGCTTAATCCGCTTGCCCAATCTTGTTTTTCTGGCTTTTATACAGCTGCTTATAAACCGGTCGCTGCTTATGCCCATTCTTCAAACTTTCGGTTTCGATACTTCGGGAAATTCCATGTTGAATATAACCTTGCTAATTTTCGCCACCGCGCTAATTGCCGCCGGAGGTTACGCATTGAACGATTATTTCGACATTAAAATCGACGCGATAAACAAGCCTTCGAAACAAATAGTAGGAAAAAGCGTTTCGCGCCAAACCGCCATGCTGCTGCACCAAATCCTGACAATAACCGGCGTTTGCATCGGGCTTTTTCTTTCGTTCCTGACGCGAAGCTTTTCGCTTGCTTTTGTATTTATCGTTGTTCCGGGCTTGCTGTGGTTTTACTCGTCCAATTACAAGCGGCAATTTGTTACAGGTAATTTAGTCGTAGCTTTCAACGCGGCGTTAAGCATATTGGTTGTGGCGATAATGGAACTTGCCGTTTTGCAACGACAGTACGGCGACCTGATTTTCGGAACCGCTATTCCCCGTACATTTTACACATGGACGGGCGGTTTCGCCCTCTTCGCCTTCCTTTGCACCTGGATTCGGGAAATAATAAAAGACATGGAAGACGAAGGCGGCGACCGCGAAATGGAATGCCGCACCATGCCCATAAAATGGGGATGGAAACGGACAAAAGGTTTCCTGTACGGATTAATCGGGCTTGGCATTACCGGACTGTTTGCGGCAAACAGCCTGATTCCTTTCGAGGGGTCGCTTAGCTTCCGCTACATCGTATTCGGATGCGTGTTTCCCTTCGTCGCGCTGGCTTATTTGGTTTTCAGGGCAACAACGCCCGAAGACTTCCATCAGGCGTCCATCCTCTCGAAAGTAATTATGCTGACAGGAACGCTTTACTGCCTTATTTTTTATTTCCTGACGGCGCAGGCTTCGGGAATAAAAATATTCAATTTGTTTTTGGTAAACCCCTGAATCTCTTAACCCCTTTTCCCATAGCAGACAATTTAATCCTTGACTTCGCACATATTATTAAAAATATGGGTCAAGTTGTTTCACCACAATTCCTAAACAAAACAAAACAAACAATCTTTTTTCTTTATTTATAGGATGCAAATAATCAAAATTCTTTATTTTTGTCGCATATTTATAATTTTATATACAGAAAACGCTTACCACACATCAATCTGCACGAATTATGATCAACGGATTATTTGCGAAAAAAACGGTCTCTCAACTTCAAAAAGAGGTTGACGGCTCCAGCAATCAATTAGGGCGGCATTTAAGCGCCACCAATTTAGTTTTATTAGGTATTGGAGCTGTTATCGGCGCCGGTATTTTTGTTCTGACGGGTACTGCCGCGGCGATGCACGCAGGTCCGGCGGTGTCTATTTCTTTTGTTGTGGCAGGTTTTGCCTGCCTGTTGGCAGGTTTGTGTTATGCCGAGTTTTCGTCGATGATTCCGGTAGCCGGTAGCGCCTACACCTACGGATACGCCACAATGGGAGAACTGGTTGCCTGGATAATCGGTTGGGATTTGGTATTGGAGTATCTTTTTGGAGCGGCTACCGTTTCCGTCGGATGGTCGGGCTATGTTGTTAGTTTTCTGAATGATTTTGGTCTTCATTTGCCTGCAAGCATTTGTCAAAGTCCGATAGCCGTAAATTCTTCGGGCTGGTATTTGACGGGAGCTGTTATTAATTTCCCCGCGGTCTTCATCATTGCAGTTATAACAACCCTTTTGACGCTCGGAATCAAAAAATCGGCTCTCCTTAACAATATTGTCGTTATAATAAAGGTTATTGTGATTTTACTTTTTATCGGCTTCGGACTTTCGTACATCAACATAGAAAATTGGCAGCCTTTTATACCTGAAAATACGGGCGAAGCGGGAGTCTTCGGCTGGACGGGAATATTGGCGGGAGCGGCTGTTGTGTTTTTTGCCTTTATCGGCTTCGACGCCGTTTCCACTACTTCGCAGGAGGCAATTAACCCGAAACGCGATATGCCTGTTGGTATTTTGGGCTCGCTTGCCGTTTGCACCTTTTTGTATGTAGCTGTAAGCCTTGTTCTTACAGGCATTGTTCATTATACGGAACTGAATGTTCCCGCTCCTATTGCCTTAGCTATCGACGCAGCCGGAAAGAGCGTTTCCTGGTTAGCTCCAATTATCAAGATTGGAGCCATTGCGGGGTTAAGCTCGGTTGTGCTGGTGTTGTTGCTGGGACAATCCCGCGTGTTTTACGCCATGTCCAAAGACGGCTTGCTGTGGAAAAACTTCTCCAAAGTGCATCCAACATTCAAAACTCCCCATATCACAACCATCGTGATTGGGACAATGGCGGGGATAATGGCAGGATTATTCCCTATCGGAATACTGGGGCACATGGTTTCAATCGGCACATTGCTGGCTTTTGTCATCGTTTGCGTGGGAATAATCATTTTACGGGCAAAGGAACCCGGCGCTTCCCGCGGATTCAGAACTCCCTGGTCGCCTTTTGTTCCGGCGCTGGGAGCTTTGGTGTGCTTAGCCCTGATGATTTCACTCCCTTGGGATACCTGGCTGCGATTGATTATATGGATGGCTGTCGGTTTGGTTATTTATTTTACATACAGCCGCAAACACAGTAAATTACGATTGTCGGCAAACAGGAAAAAAGGAGTGGCGTCCTAAAAAGCATGCTGTTTAGTAATGCGAAATAAACGGGATATAGCAGTTAATAAAATATCGTCCCTGCGGGACTTATGTAGGGACGACATTTTTATATCTTATTTATTTTCATCCCTAAATGTTGGTTTCAACTCGAAAAAAAACAATAAAAATACAGCGGTATTTTTAAACAATCCATTATATTTGTCCTTTCGTTTAAAAACATCAAATACAAATTATGGAAACAACAGCAAAACTCTATTCGTTAAGCTACCGCGATACAAAAACGTATTTGTTTGCGGTTTTATTTATTGCCGGTAATATCTTGCTTCCCCAGCTTTGCCACCTTGTGTCGGGCGGAGGTCTGGTGTGGCTTCCTATTTATTTTTTCACACTGATAGCATCGTATAAATACGGTTTGCGCGTGGGGATGCTTACGGCTGTTCTTTCGCCGCTTGTCAACAGTTTGTTGTTCGGTATGCCTCCGGTGAGCGTGCTGCCGGTTATTTTAATAAAATCTACGCTGTTATCTTTTGCCGGGGCTTATGCTGCGCAAAGAACGGGTAAAATTTCTATTGTTGCAATCGTTGCCGCGGTTTTGTTTTATCAAATCGTGGGGACGGCTTTTGAATGGGCGATTGCCGGAAGTTTTTTCACTGCTGTGCAGGATTTCCGAACCGGTATTCCGGGTATGCTGACGCAGGTGTTCGGCGGTTATTTGCTGTTGAAAGCAATTGCAAAAGTTTAGAAAATGACAGGGAAAACTTTTGAAGAAGTGCTGACGCGTTTTCGGAATATGGAATTTGCCGAAAAATTCGATTTGATTGTAGCTGTCGCGAATGGCGGAATTATTCCGGCGGCAATATTGAACCAGCGTTTGAATATCGAGTTTCATTTGCTGAAAATCAATCTCCGCGACAACAATCAAAAACCAAAGTACGACAGTCCGAAGTTGCTTTCGCCGATCGATTTCGATTTCAAAGGTAAAACGGTGCTGTTGGTGGAAGACCGCGTAAAAACGGGAGCTTCGCTACGATTTGCCGGCGAATTGCTAAAAGGCGCGAAACTTATAAAAACCTTTGCCGTAAACGGAAATGCCGATTATTCGTTGTATAACGAGGACTGTTTTAAATTTCCGTGGATAACCTAATAAAAGTCAAAACGATATGAAAAGACGAGATTTTTTAAAAGCCATTGCCCTAAGCGGCGCAGCTGTAAGCATTAAGCTGAACGGCAACATGGGTATTTTGGCTCAAACGGTCAATTCTTCTTCGGGGAAACCCATTGATATTATGGCGGTGATGGGTGGCGAACCTGCCGCGATGTTCCGCAAAGCGATTGCTGAAATGGGAGGCATGGAAAAGTTTATTAAAAAGGGACAAACGGTTGTGGTAAAACCGAATATCGGTTGGGATCGCCGTCCCGAACTTGCCGCCAATACGAATCCCGAACTGGTGGGCGAAATTGTGAAGCAATGTTTTACCGCCGGCGCCAACGATGTGATTGTTTTTGACCACACCTGCGACGACTGGATAAAATGCTATAAAACAAGCGGTATCGAAGAAGCGGCTAAATCCGCCAACGCTAAGGTTGTCCCCGCCGATAAAGAATCTTACTATCGTACGGTTGCTTTGCCGAAAGGGAAAACGCTTACCGAAACAAAAATACACCAGTCGATACTGGATTGCGACGTTTGGATTAATGTTCCGGTTTTGAAACATCACGGCGGCGCCAATCTGTCCATGTCGATGAAAAACTATATGGGAATTATCTGGGACAGGCGGATTTTTCACCGTACAGACCTGCAACAGTGCATAGCCGATGTGTGCACCTACGATAAAAAACCGGTTTTGAACATTGTGGACGCTTACCGGATTATGACGACGAACGGTCCGCAAGGGCGTTCGGAGAACGATGTAGCCGTAACGAAAGGATTGTTTATTTCGCAAGATATTGTCGCAGTGGATACGGCTGCCGCACGCTTTTTCAATCAGGTGCGCGAAATGCCCTTAGACCATGTAAAGCATTTGGCAAACGGTGAAAAATTAAAAGTCGGCACCATGCAGATTGAAAAATTGAATATTAAGAGAGTCAGGATGTAAGGTAAGCCCAATCCCCAAGAGGGGACTTTTCTGTGAAATACTAATAAGGAAAAGCATCATTATGGTACATAAACCGGGACATAGTTTAAGGACGCTTCGTATAAGCCTGTCTCTTGTTTTATTTACGTTGATTACCTTTCTTTTTCTTGATTTTTCGGGGTTGATACCGAACGAATTTCACTTTTTAGCGCATTTCCAGTTTATTCCGGCGCTCATCGTCATTAGCGGAGGAATTTCCATCGTGATTTTGCTTTTTCTTGTCGTTTTGACCTTGCTTTTCGGACGTATTTACTGCTCGTCGCTTTGCCCGACGGGAGTTTTTCAGGATATTGCCGGATGGCTTTCGAGAAAAACGTCCAAAAAGAAAAAAAGATACAGGTACAAAAAAGCGCGGAACATATTGCGCTGGTCGGTTGTA
>JAISXQ010000104.1 GCA_031270425.1 Prevotellaceae bacterium
GTATTTTTATGAAACAATGCAGGAGAAACGGTTTTCGCGTTGTAATTTTCTACCGCCGTTTCACGCCTGCTATTACTCCTCTTAGCCCGCTTATATACAGGATATTGATGTTGGGGTTGATTTGTAAGACCAACAGAGCAATCCCTTCTGCTGAGGCTTTGCATATCCGTAATACTCAAAAAATTTACCGCTATTGCAACGAATAACGCTACTACCGAAAAAACGACAACTATTATTTTCATTTTTATATTTTTTAATAAATCCCAAAAGGCGTTTCAAAAGTGTTTTAGCGCACGAAGCTGTTATTGAAGTGCAAGGAACATACAAAGCGGTAATTTGATTTAGCAGAGAATAGGCTTCGCACTCGATTGTACATTCTTTCCATTTAATTATGTTCCATCCCGAGGCGCCCTGATAGGAAGCTCTCGAACCGCAGGGAATACCCAGAATGGCGTCGTAATTGATTTCACGGTAGTTTATACCCAAAAGAATCTCCATATCGGCATTGTTGGAAAAGTCGGTTATCACATTCGTTCCCACCGAACCTGAATAGGGTGGGCAGGGGTCTATGGTAGCTGCTATTGCCTTCCACTGTCCGGTTGTTGACCATACAGGAGTTCTGGGATACATATCGACACATTGGCATATCAAATACTATGCCATTTTTCTTTTCGACGCAGTTAATCATTTTTTTTCCAACAAAAAATGTCCAGAAGAATACCGCAGGCATCTATAAAAAACCGCTAAGAACGCTAAGATTCACAAATAAGTTTCATAAAAACATTTTTTGCGTTTCTTCTTTTCTTCGCGGTTTTAATAAAAAAAATGGAGGCATTTATTAACAATCGCCTCCATTTTTTATTTTAAAATTTTGCACAAAACTATCCGCAGCGGGAATATCCGCAACTTTTACAAGTCAGGCAACCTTCCTGATAAACCAGCGTTTTCTGACCGCAGGTCGGACAACTTTGCCCGTTTATCTCGGTTCCATCGGGGATGTATTTTTTCAGGGCGCGCTCCACTCCGACTTTCCATGTGTTGATGGACTCGCTGTCGAGTTGCAAGCTGCTGATTAATTTAATTACCTGGTCAATAGGCATTCCGTAACGCAATACGCCCGAAATAAGTTTCGCATAATTCCAGAATTCCTTGTCGAATTTGTGCGACAACCCTTCGACGGTGGTTTTGTAGCCGCGTTTGTTCTCAAATTGGAAGTCGTAACGTTTCACGCCGTTTTCATCTACGGTTTTGATGATTTTTCCCTGCGTAACCGTTTTGGGCAGCAGGATACCTTCTTCATCGTCCGCCAAACCGGTAAAAATTTCATACGGACGTCCGTTCATCAATCCGACAAAAGCGATCCATTTATCCTTGGCGTTTTGGAAACGCACCACATCGCATTCCAGCACTTTCGGACGCACTAATTGCTGCTCTTCTATGCAAAAGCAATTTTCTTTTTTATCTTCCTTTTTATCTTCTTTCTTTTCCTCTTTTACGGATACCAGCACGCCCGAACGGGAACCGTCGCGGTACACCGTCGCGCCTTTGCATCCGCAACGCCAGGCTTCCTCGTAAAGTTGTCCGACCAGTTCCTCCGAAACATCGTTCGGCAGGTTGATGGTTACGCTGATGGAATGGTCGACCCATTTCTGAATGCGTCCCTGCATCTGTACTTTTTTCAACCAGTCCACATCGTTCGCCGTAGCCTTGTAATAGGGCGATTTGGCAACCAATTCTTCCACCTCGTCCTTGGTATAACGTTTGGTGGTAGAATAATTATTGGCTTCCATCCATGTAACGAACTTATGATGGAATACCACGTATTCTTCCCACGAATCGCCGTTTTCGTCCACAAAATCAATTCGGACGTTTTTATCGTTCGGGTTCACCTTGCGGCGGCGCATGTAAACCGGCATAAATACCGGTTCGATTCCCGAAGTGGTTTGCGTCATGATGCTTGTCGTTCCTGTCGGGGCAATGGTGAGGCAGGCAATGTTGCGGCGTCCGTATTTCAGCATATCGTTGTAAAGCTGTGGGTCGGCTTCGCGTAAACGGTTGATATAGGGATTATTTTCCTCGCGCTTTGAATCATATACCGCAAAAGCGCCGCGCTCCTTCGCCATAACGACCGACGAACGGTAAGCGCCCAGCGCCACCGCGCGGTGCACTTTTTCCGAAAAACCGGTAGCTTCGTCCGTTCCGTAGCGGAAGTTTAAAGCCGCAAGCATATCGCCTTCGGCAGTCGTACCTACGCCGGTGCGGCGTCCCTGCGAAGTTTTTGTTTTTATTTTTTGCCAAAGTTGATATTCCGTATTCTTTATGTCGTTGTCTTCGGGGTCGGAGTCGATTTTTTCAATGATTTTATCAATTTTCTCCATTTCAAGGTCGATAATATCATCCATAATGCGCTGCGCCAATCCTACATGTTTTTCAAAAAGTTCGAAATCGAAATACGCTTCGGAAGTAAAAGGATTTACCACATACGAATATAAGTTAATCGCCAGCAGGCGGCAGCTGTCGTAGGGACAAAGCGGAATTTCGCCGCAAGGATTGGTCGAAGTCGTCCTGTAACCCAAATCGGCATAGCAATCGGGCAGCGATTCGCGCGTAATCGTATCCCAGAACAGCACGCCGGGCTCGGCAGACTGCCAGGCATTGTGGATAATTTTCTTCCAAAGGGCATTGGCGTCAATCTCCTTTTTATACCAGGGATTTTCCGATTGAATCGGGTATTGTTGGGTATAAGGGCGCTTATTGATAGCCGCTTCCATAAAATCGTCGTGAATACGCACCGACACGTTGGCTCCGGTAACTTTTCCCGATTCCATTTTAGCGTCAATAAAAGATTCCGAGTCGGGATGTTGAGTGGAAACGGATAGCATCAACGCGCCGCGGCGTCCATCCTGCGCCACTTCGCGCGTAGAGTTGGAATAGCGTTCCATAAAAGGCACGATTCCGGTCGAAGTCAAGGCTGAGTTCTTTACCGGAGAACCTTTCGGGCGAATGTGGGAAAGGTCGTGTCCTACTCCGCCCCGGCGCTTCATCAGTTGCACCTGCTCTTCGTCGATTTTAATAATAGCGCCGTAAGAATCGGCGTCGCCGTCGAAACCGATAACAAAACAGTTGGAAAGAGATGCAACCTGATAGTTGTTGCCTATGCCCGTCATCGGGCTGCCCTGCGGAACAATGTATTTGAAGTTGCGGAACAACTCGAAAAGTTTATCTTCCGAAAGCGGGTTCGGATATTTTTTTTCGATTCTCGCAATTTCTTTTGCCAAACGGCGGTGCATATCGTCCGGCGTAAGCTCGTAAATGTTACCGAAAGAGTCTTTCAACGCATATTTTGTTGCCCAAACTTTCGCGGCAAGATCGTCGCCTGTGAAGTATTCCAACGATGCCTTGGTTATCTCATCCATGGCAAATGTTTTTTTTTCCAATGTCTTTTCTTCCACTTATTGTTCTATTTTAGGTTATTTGTATTTGTTTTTCTTCGATGAAATGGGGCTACAATTTTAGTTATTTATTTTATATATTCCAACTATAATGAAAACTTTTTTTGAAAATAATTATCAACATATTTCCCAAAATAAAGTATAAATATCTAATTATAAAAGTTATATGGAAATAAAAATATCAAAAAGTTTTCCAAAAAGGAAAAGGAAGAAAATTTGTTCTCAACTTTATTTTCTTTTTCCTGCATTAAGAGAAACAAAAAAGCAGCGGAAAAGTTTCAGTGGGAAAAGTTAATTGTCAATGGATTTTTTCTAAGAAACAGCTAAGTACATGACAAAAAAAGATAATCTTTCTAACCACAATAGGCACAATTAATTAGCAGATTAGCAAATCTATTGTGTCCTATTGTGCCTATTGTGGTTTTTGTATTTTTTGTCATGTACTAAGTCTATTTTCTTATCTTTCTCAGTACAATTTATTTCTAAACGAAGAACGTTATTTCTGTTTTTATATTTATTTTTGTGGGAAATTTCAACCATGATTGATTTTTCTTCTATTATAGAAAAGTATTACGTTAAAGGAAGTCCTTTGTACGATACGCTTATGATACACAGCCGGCAAGTTTGCGAAAAGGCTTTGGCGGTTATCGACCGGCATTCGGGGCTGCCAATCGACCGGCAGTTCGTAGCGGAAGCCGCCATGCTGCACGACATCGGTATTTTCCGTTGCCACGCGCCCGAAATCTACTGCTTCGGCAAGGCGCAATATATCGAACACGGATATTTGGGCGCCGACCTCTTGCGGGCGGAAGGCTTGCCGCGCCACGCCTTAGTTGCCGAGCGGCATACAGGAACGGGAATCGCGCTCGAAGATATTATCCGCAATGGGCTGCCGCTGCCGCATCGCCCGATGGAGCCGCTAAGCATGGAAGAACAGCTGATTTGCTATGCCGACAAATTTTATTCGAAATCGAAACCGGAAAAGGAACATTCCGTAGAAAAAATACGGCAGGCTTTATCGAAATACGGAGAAAAACATGTGATGAAATTCGACAACTGGCATGCCTTGTTCGGGTAGGTGCCTCTTTTTATCGTCAATTGAAACCGGCGGCAACACAAATCACAATACAAATTAATAAAAGTGTAAATAAAATATCATTTTTTGTTTGCATTGATTGAAATCTTTTATACCTTTGCAAATCCGTAAATGAGTAAACGGATTATATGTTCACAAATTACACAAAAAACAAATAGTAATTGACTGATTATAATGCTGTTTCGTGTGAATCTGCGGACAAAAACTAACGATAGAATCCGTATTTATCCATTTCCAGTATGAAAACGAAAATAATCATTTTTCTAGTATTTTATTCTATTTCCTTTTTTTGTTCCGTTAATGCCGGAA
>JAISXQ010000218.1 GCA_031270425.1 Prevotellaceae bacterium
TACTTTCCAAACCATTATGCCCTTGCTGAAAGAAAATAACATCGGCGCGATAAATTGGGGATTGGTTTCAGGAAAAACGAACACCATTTTTGCGTGGGATAATCCGATGCCCGACGTAAGCGAACCGCCGCTGTGGTTTCACGATATTTTCAGGAAAGACGGCAGCGTTTTTTCGCAGGAAGAAATTGATTGCATCAAAGAATTAACCGGAAAAAATAACGAATAAAACCCGGTACATGACAAAAGTTCAAACGAACAGCCGTCTTTTGTCGCTCGACGTGTTGCGGGGCATTACCATTTTACTGAGTAATATTTTCGTTCCCGATGCGGGCGGCGGAAGTATTTCGCTGAAAGGATTTTTATACGGCGTTTGCCTGCAACCCTGGGCGGGCGATTATTTCGGCTCGTTGCTGTTCGTCCTGTTGTTTGTTGGACTTAGCTGGTTGATAGGAAACATTTTATATAAGAAGCAAATTTACGTTAAGATATGATTTTATTGGCAGACGGCGGCTCCACCAAAGTAGACTGGTGCTTGGTCGATCGAGGAGTTTTAAAAAAGAGAATAGTTACAAAGGGAGCAAATCCTTTTTTCCGTACAACGGAAGATATAAGCGCAGATATAAGCCGCTCGCTTGTTCCCGAACTGAAAAACTACAAAATAGACGCTGTTTATTTTTATGGGGCGGGTTGCGCTTTTCCTGAGAAAAACGAAATTGTAAGGACTGCGATTGCTCGAAATTTCGATGCGCCCAAAATAGAGATTGGCAGCGACTTATTCGGCGCAGCCGTAGGACTGTGCGGAAATAAAAAAGGTATTGTCTGCATACTTGGCACCGGTTCCAATTCCTGTTTTTACGATGGCGAAAAAATTGTGAAAAATATTTCCCCCCTTGGCTTTATTTTGGGCGACGAAGGAAGCGGCGCCGTACTGGGAAAACTGTTTATCGGATCCTGCCTGAAAAATCAATTTTCCAACAGGATAAAAGAAGAGTTTCTTAAATTCATCGATCTTTCTGTTCCGCAAATTTTAGACAAAGTATATAAACAACCGATGCCTAACCGTTTTTTAGCAAGTATTGCGCCGTTTATTAAAGATAATATACAGGATAATTCAATACATGAGTTGGTTTACAACGCATTTGCCGATTTTTTCAGGAAAAATGTGATGCAATACGATTCTCCGAATCATAGCGTGTCGTTTACCGGTTCGGTAGCCTATCATTTCAAAGACGTGTTGTGTGAAGTCGCGTCCGGTCTGAATATAAAAATCCTTGCAATCGAACAGTCGCCTATGAAAGGATTGATTCATTATTATTCCAAATAAAAAAACGCAGAGCATTGTTTTCCAATCAGTTGCTAAGCGTTTACTCGTCCTCCGCCGGAGCCGGTCGCACAAACAGGCGGCTTAATTCAAACAGGAAGTAAAGCGGCACAAACACTAACGACAAGGTAAAAGGGTCGCCCGTAGGAGTGATAACCGCAGCAATAATAAGAAGAACCACAATGGCATGGCGACGGTATTTCTTGAAAAACGACCTGTTCAAAAGTCCTAATTGCGACAATAGCCACGAAAGCAGAGGCATTTCAAAAACAAGCCCCATTACTAAAATCAATATGATAAAATTTTCCATATACGAGCCAAGGGAAACGTGATTTTCAATCACTTCACTCAATGTGAATGTATAAAGAAAACGGCAGGTTATCGGAAAAATAGCATAATATCCTACAAGACAGCCTATAAAGAACATCGCAGAACCGAACAAAAATGCCCACCGGGTTTTTTTCTTTTCTCTTTCATACAATGCGGGACTTACAAAACGCCATATTTCAAACAAAATATAGGGACATCCAACAATCAACGCTATATAAAACGAGGTACTGATATACCTGAAAAATTGCGCCGTAAGGTCGATGTTAATCATTTTGATTGAGAAATTATCGTCGCAAAAATCGGGTAAAAAAGGAATAGCCTGACTTAATTTGCACAACAGTTTGTAAAGAGCAAAGTCGGGCTTGGTGGGCGCCATAATTATATGGTCGAAAATCCACGGTACAAATACAAAACCTGCGCCGGCAAGCAGAACCAATGCAATAACGATGCGGAACAACGCCCAGCGAAGCTCCTCCATGTGGTCCCAAAACGACATTTCCTGGACACTCATTTAAAAACGGGAAAAATATACGATTCCTACAATTATTTTACTTATCGTCAGATTTAATTTCATCTTCGACTTCTTTCATTCCGTCCTTAAAACTCCGTATACCTTTACCTATGCCTTTCATAAGTTCGGGTATTTTCTTTCCTCCAAACAAAAGAAGAATTGCAATAAGAATAATTGGCCATTCCCAGCCGTTAAGACCGGCAAATAATAGTGTTCCCATACTAATTTTAATTTATATTTTGTTACAAATTCATACGAATATTTCCTGCTATCCCTTCCGTACAACAGGTTTTCAACTCTCCAGCGTCGTCGATAATAAAAACCGCATCGAAATTACCGTATTCCGTTATCCATTTCATGGCGGCTTCCTTTCCGGCAACCATGGCGGCGGTGGCGAGCGCGTCAGCGGTAAGCGCGTCGGCGGCTACGACAGTTACCGACAGCAGTTCGTTGTTTACCGGATAACCCGTAGCGGGATTGATGGTATGATTAATCCTCCGCCCGTTTTCGACGCTGAATTGCCTGTAATTCCCCGATGTAGCCACAGCTTTACCGGTGAGCTGCAAAACCGCATGTAAACGTTGTCCGGGCAGCGGATTGTCGTCCGCAGGCTTATCAATGCCGACACGCCAACGTTCACCGTCGGGATTGCATCCCTTCAACCGGATTTCGCCGCCGATTTCGACCAAATAATTTCCACACGCTTTCCCGTCTAAAAAATCCGCAACAACGTCGACGGAGTACCCTTTGGCTACCGCATTGGCGTTCAGCACAATAGCAGGATTGCTTTTAACAACGCGATTGCCTTCAAGCCATATTTTGTCCATGCCTACGCATTGCTTCAACGCTTCGACAGTCTCTTTATCAGGATTCGCCTTTCCGCCTGAACCGAATCCCCATGCGCGAAACAACGGTTCCGCCGAAATATCGAAAGCTCCTTCCGTTAACCGGTTTATTTCTTTGGCTTTGGTAAATAATACACGGAAAAAACCGT
>JAISXQ010000260.1 GCA_031270425.1 Prevotellaceae bacterium
CGTCGAACTGATTCCCGCCGACGCTACGAACGTGGAGGATTTGCAAAAGCTCTTTGCCCGCTCCATAGAAGTCTTGGGCGGAAAAATTGACTTCGTGCTTCACTCCATCGGCATGTCGCCGAACGTCCGCAAAAAACGCACCTACGACGATTTGGACTACAACATGCTGAACACGACTTTGGACGTATCGGCTATTTCCTTTCACAAAATGCTGCAAGTGGCAAAAAAAATGGACGCTATCAACGAATGGGGCTCGGCGTTGACGCTCACTTATATGGCGGCGCAGCGCACCATGTTCGGCTACAACGATATGGCGGATGCCAAAGCCATGCTGGAGTCGATTACCCGCAGTTTCGGCTATATTTACGGACGCGAAAAAAATGTGCGCGTGAACAGCATTTCGCAGTCGCCCACCATGACCACCGCCGGAAGCGGCGTGAAAGGTATCGACAAGCTGCTCGATTTCGCCGAACGCATGTCGCCGCTCGGCAATGCGACGGCGGACGATTGCGCCAACTATTGCGTGGTGATGTTCAGCGATTTGACCAAGAAAGTAACCATGCAGAACCTCTACCACGACGGCGGTTTTTCGAGCATGGGAATGAGCTTGCGGGCGATGCACCAGTACGAAAAAGGGTTTGACGAATACCGCGACGAAAACGGTAAAATTATTTACGGATAGTTGATTGGAACACAGATAACACGGATTAAGCCGATGAACGCGGATTCTTATTTGATAAGAAATAGATTACAGACGTAAATCTATTCAATCCGTGTCATCTGTGTTCTTTTTGTTTTGCAGAAAAGCGAATTTAGCGTACTTTTGTTTTTTGAAAAAAAGATAAGAATACTGATTAAACCCCTAAATGGGAACTGGTAGTAAAACACAGCAAAGTTCTTTCGTTTTATAGGTTCAAAAGTCCCTTTTAGGGGATTTAGGGGTTAATAATTTTAAAATATGAAACGAATATTGTTTTTCTGTATCGTTGCCGCCAGCCTGTTTTCCTGCGGCAGGGGCAAGACTTTCTCCGTGGAAGGCGTTGTAAATAATGCCGAAGGCAAGATGCTTTATCTGGATTATGTAGGTTTGTTGAAAACCGCGGCGGTCGATTCCGTGAAAATCCGCAAAGGCGGAAGTTTCAAATTTACGAAGCCTGCGCCCCAATATCCCGACTTTTACAGCTTGCGGATGGATAATAAAACCATTATCTTCGCTGTCGATTCCACCGAAACAATCCGTATCGAAGCCGGTTTTGACAATTTTTCCGCCGCTTACACCGTTACAGGCTCCGAATCGTCCGTACGGATACAAGAATTGAGAAAATCCGTTTTCGATATTCAGCGCAAAATAAACGCGCTGAAACCGGATATGGCGATTTCCGAACAACGGAAAAAAGCAGCGGAAATAGAACAGGATATTGAAACGCACAAGGCAAAAGCGCGGGAAATCATTATAGCTAATCCGGCTTCCGCAGAGGCGTATTTCGCTGTTTACCAACAAATAAACAACCGTTTTGTGTTTTCGCCTTATGTAAAAGAAGATAAACCGTATGTTAACGCGGTAGCGACGGCTTACCATAGTTTTATGCCCGGATACGTCCGCAGCAAAAACCTTTACAATCTGGCGATGGACGCTATTAAAACCGAACGCGAGGAAAAAAACCGGCAGGCTTGGAGTGAACTTGTAGAAACTTCGGGCAAAGGCTATATCGACGTCGCGCTGCCCGGCAAAGACGGAAAAGAACGGAAACTGTCGGCATTGGAAGGCAAAACCGTATTGATAGATTTTTCTTCTTACGAAATGGACAAAAGTGTGCAATATACTTTTGAACTGAGGGAACTGTACAACAAGTACAATAAAAAAGGCTTTGAGATTTACCAGATTTCGCTTGACAGGAACAAAATCCTGTGGGAAGCTTCCGTCGAAAATATTCCTTGGGTTTGCGTGCGCGACGAAAATGGAGTCAATACGCCTGTTGTGGGTTGGTATAATGTAACTTCCATTCCAACAATATTTTTAATGGACAAAAAAGGAGATATTGTTTTGCGTTCATTATCGTTTAACGAACTGGACAAGAAGATACAGGAGGTGTTGTAGGTTTCAAGATTTCAAGATTTCAAGATTTCAAGATTTCAAAATTTCAAGATTTCAAGATTTCAAGATTTCAAGATTTCAGGTTATTATTACGCGTGAAGCGCAAATAACCTTAATAACGGCGTAGCCAAATAACAGCGTAGCCAAATAACAGCGCAGCCAAATAACGGCGCAGCCAAATAACGGCGCAGCCAAATAACGGCGTAGCCAAATAACGGCGTAGCCAAATAACAGCGAAGCAAATAACGTCCAAACTCTAAAACTCAAAACGAATGAAATCTTTATTCTTTATTCTTTGTTCTTTGCTCTTTATCTGTTGTTCCCCACCGCAGAAAAAAGAAGCGAGAACTGCCGGTTCCGGCGTTGTTGAGTTGAAATATGCCGAAGGCTTTTCGGTAGATTATTTCGACGGATACAAGCGGGTTGTGGTTTACAGTCCCTGGGAGCAAGGCGCGGAATACGCTTGTTATTATTTGGTCGAAGACAGCGGCGCGGAAACGCCTGCCGACGGCGTAAAAGTTCAAATTCCGCTGCCGAGTTTAGCGTCCGCATCGGTAACGCATTTCGAGTTTTTGGCTATGCTTGGCGAGTTGGAAACCCTTACCGGCGTTTGCCTGCCCGCGCTCGCTTTCAACGAAGATATTGTCCGGAAAAACGCCGTCGGCGAACTACTCGATTTAGGCGACCCGTTTAAAATCAATGTGGAGAAAACGCTGTCGCTTCGTCCGTCGGCTTTGATGATAAGCGGTTATAACCAGAACGACGCCAATGTACAGCGTGTCGTTCAGGCAGGTATTCCGGTGTTATTCAATAACGAATGGATGGAAAAATCGCTCCTCGGACGCGCCGAATGGATTAAATTTGTCGCGGCGTTTTATAACAAGGAAGCCTTGGCGGACAGCGTGTTTTCGGAAGTGGAACGGAATTACAATACGATAAAGGAGAAAGCCGCAAAAGCCGCCAACAAACCGCAAATAATGGCAGGCTCCAATTTCCGCGGGACTTGGTATATGCCGGCGGGGAACAGCTTTATGGGGCGTCTTTTCGCCGACGCGGGAGCCGCTTATTTTTATGCCAACGATACCACTGCCGGAAGCCTGCCTTTGAATGTGGAAACGGTATTGAAGAATTTCGCGTCGGCGGACGTATGGTTAAATTGTAATTTCGCTTCCTTGGACGAGTTGCTGAAAGCCGACTCGAAACACGGATTGTTCAACGCGGTAAAACGGAAGGAAGTATATAATTTCAACAAACGTATGTTGCCTTCGGGAGCCAACGATTTTTGGGAAAGCGCCGTCGCCCGTCCCGACCTGCTGCTCGCCGATGTGATAGCTATTCTGCATCCCGGTATATTGCCGGAGCACGAGTTGATTTATGCGGAAAAATTGAAGTAAACGAAGAAACTGTAAAAGCAGGCGTTTAATAAAAATTCAATATAATTGCTAATGAATTTTCCCGAAAGTTTTGTCGAACGAAGTAAATCGCTGCTTGGAGATGAGTATAACGTATTTGAGGCTGCGTTACAAACAACTCCTCCGGTTAGTGTTCGCGTAAACAACAAAATTGATATGCATCCTTCGGAAGAACTTGTCCCCTGGTGCGAAAAGGCTTATTATTTACAGGAACGTCCGCTTTTTACCGCCGATCCGCTGCTTCATGCGGGCGCGTTTTACGTACAGGAAGCCTCGTCGATGTTTTTATACCAGGCGGTAAAACAACATTTCCCTTCGGCAAAACGAACGCTCGATTTGTGCGCCGCCCCGGGTGGAAAATCGACGCTTCTCTTGCAATCCTTGCCGGACGACGGCTTGTTGGTAAGCAATGAAATAATCCGTTCGAGAGCGCATATCCTTGCTGAAAATATCACCAAATGGGGAAATCCGAACGCCGTTGTTACCAACAACAGTCCCGCGGATTTCGGCAAACTGCCCGGCTACTTCGACGCTGTGGTAGTGGATGCTCCGTGTTCGGGCGAAGGGATGTTCCGGAAAGACGCGGACGCCGCCGGCGAGTGGTCGCTCCAATTGGTCAATTTGTGCGCGGAACGTCAACGCGAAATTGTATCGTCAGTTTGGAAGGCGCTCAAACCGGACGGTATTTTGGTTTACAGCACCTGCACGTTTAACAGGGAAGAAAACGAA
>JAISXQ010000270.1 GCA_031270425.1 Prevotellaceae bacterium
CCCGAAGGATAAGGGAACATATCCAACACGTAAAATTTTGGTTTACTATTATCAACTTCGGTTTTGTAACTCTCATTCTTATTCCAAAACGCCTGCCATTTTTGCTCTATTTCTTTAAAATTGTACTCCATGTTTATGTTATGTTTCAAGATTTGGCTTACGCCGAAGGTTGTTTCAATTCAAGTGTTGCGTTGTTTTCTTGTTTTTATTCAGTAAATCCTTTTTCGCGCATTATTTCTCCATTTACAAATAAAGCCATTCCTGTTTTCATTTTCTTGAAATTTTCTTTTTCGTAAAATTTTTCTTTTCCGGGCGAAGCATACAAAATAAAATTACAATTAGGAGTTTGCTTCAAAAGGTTTTGAACAATTGGTTTCCCAATCCCTCGCCCTTGATATTCCGGTAAAACAGCTATATCGTAAAGAGCTGATTGATATGCTCCGTCGGAAATCATCCGCCCGCAACCAACAAGAATTTCGTCGTCAAAAACAAATATTGAAGAATGACTGTTATTAAAAGCTCTTTTGTGAATTTCAACTGAACGGGTTGCCATCCCTGCCTTTCTCAATACTTCAACAACTTGCTCCCAACTAATATTTTCTGTTTCACTCTCTATTCGTAATTCCATGTTTTTTTTGTTCTATTCTTTGAATTAACTTTTTATCTACATTACCGCAACTCCCCAAAAAGTTGTCTCTACTTCGCCCTTATAAATAGTTGTACCGGCGTTCCGTTAAAATCCCATTTTTCGCGGATTTTATTTTCCAAAAATCGCCGGTAAGGTTCTTTGACGTATTGGGGCAGATTGGCGAAAAACACAAAAGTAGGTATCTGCGTATTCGGTAACTGCGTTACGTATTTTATTTTGATGTATTTACCTTTCAATGCAGGCGGCGGCGTGCGTTGTATAAGCGGAAGCAGGTACTCGTTGAGTTTGGCGGTAGGCGCTTTGCGCTGTTTGTTTTCGTAAACCGCAACCGCCGTATCCATCACTTTCAGAACGCGCTGCATATTAACCACCGAAGTAAAAATAATAGGGAAATCGGTAAAAGGAGCCAAGCGTTCGCGTATTTGCTTTTCTATCTTTTTTATGTCGTTGGCTTCTTTGTTTTCGATTAAATCCCATTTGTTGACGCAGACCACCAAGCCTTTTTTATTCTTTTGTATCAGGGAAAATATATTCAAATCCTGACTTTCGATACCGTGCGTAGCGTCAATCATCAGGATGCAAACGTCCGAATTTTCGATGGCGCGGATAGCCCGCACGACGGAATAATATTCCAAATCTTCGTTTACTTTGGCTTTTTTGCGGATTCCCGCCGTATCGACCAAATAAAAATCGTGTCCGAACTTATTGAACCGCAAATAAATAGAATCGCGCGTTGTTCCGGCAATATCGGTAACGATGGTTCGTTCCTCCCCCATCAAGGCGTTTGTGAGCGACGATTTTCCGGCGTTGGGACGTCCTACAATGGCAAAGCGGGGAAGTTCCTCCTCGATTTCTTCGGCGCTGTCGGGTTTAAACAGCGAAACCACCTTGTCGAGCAGTTCGCCCGTCCCCAACCCGTTAATGGCGGAAATCATAAACGGCTCGCCCAACCCGAACTTGTAAAATTCGGCGATTTCGTACTGCCATTCGAAAGTATCGGCTTTGTTGGAAACCAATACCACCGGCTTGTCGCTCCGGCGAAGCATATCGGCAACTTCGAGGTCGAAGTCCGTAATGCCGTTCTGAATATCGACTATAAAGAGAATAATATCCGATTCCTCGATAGCGACAAGCGCCTGACGCTTAATTTCGTTCTCGAATACATCCGTCGAATTTCTTACCCAGCCTCCGGTATCAATTACCGAAAACTCGCGTCCCGTCCATTCGCTTTTACCGTATTGGCGGTCGCGCGTAGTTCCGGCTTCGTCGTTTACAATAGCGCGGCGGCTTTTTGTCAGCCGGTTAAAAAGCGTTGATTTGCCCACATTGGGGCGTCCTACGATTGCTACAATATTTCCCATTGTTTTTTGTTTTGTTAATGCGTTATTCGTCGATTCGTTAACCTGTTAATTCGTTACTCGTTAACTTATTTACTCATCAACTTGTTAACTCCTGCCCGCGTTTTCACAAACGCCGGCAGTGGGTGCAAATATTTTGGATACAAAGGTAGCATTTTTTAATGGCTTGGGAAAGCAAATACAACTGAAAGGAAATGTATGTGAATAATTTATCCGCATCGCTTGTAAAACACTCAACATCTTGCTATTTTTGTCCGCAGAAAAACAAATAATACATAAATTTGTTTAACCACCAAAAGGTCTTAGCGCCGTATTGAATAATTTTATTGCGGTATTTTTTCTTAGAACAAAGAATCAAGGACAAACCAAACCAAACTCTGAACTGCAAGCTATGCCTCGAATTTCTCTTATAGTCGCTATTGCCGACAATTACGCCATTGGTAAGGATAACGCTTTGCTTTGCCATCTTCCGGCGGATTTGAAACATTTTAAGCAAATTACTACGGGGCGTCCGATAATTATGGGACGGCGCACTTTCGAAAGTCTGCCGAACGGCGCGCTTCCCAATCGCAAAAATATCGTGCTGACTTCTTCGTCCGCATCCGGCAGCGGATATGATACGGCGCGTTCGCTGGACGAGGCGGTTGCGCTTTGCAAAGGCGATGACGAAGCCTTCATCATCGGCGGAGCGTCTGTTTATAAACAGTACTTGAATAGAGCCGATTATATGTATATTACCTGGATTCATGCCAACTTTGCCGCCGATACCTTTTTCCCCGAAATAAATTTTGACGAATGGCAGGAAGTAAAGCGGGAGGATTTTCAGCCCGACGAAAAAAACGCTTACGCCTACTCTTTCGCAGAGTATAAACGTATTCCAATCAACACTATAAACTATAAACTATAAACTATAAACTCAACTATAAACTCTAAACTCTAAACTCTAAACTCTAAACTTATTTATGGTAACAATTGTATTTTCACATCCCTGGCACGGCAGTTTCAATAAAGCCATTTTAGATACGGTAACTGCTAAATTCGATAAAAACGGAACCGCGTATAAAGTCATCGATTTGGCGAAAGACGGATTTAATCCATCTTTCAGCGAACAGGATTTGGCTTTGTACAAAAAAGGAGAATCGACCGATCCCCTGGTTTATAAGTATCAGGAAATCATCAGGCAATCGGACGAAATGATCTTCATTTTCCCGATATGGTGGAGCACGATGCCGGCAAATCTGAAAGGTTTTTTCGATAAAACGTTGCTGGTAAATTTCTCTCATAACTACCAAAATACTTGGACGCCGCTGCTAAAAATAGGTAAAACAACCGTTGTAACCACTTCCGAAAGTCCGACGGATCATTTTAAAATGGCGATAGAAGAATGTTTTATCAAGCAGATGCTCTATGCCGTAGGCGTCAACAACGCTACCTGGCTCAATTGCGAAAGGACAAGTTCCGGTGGCGACGAGGTGCGCAAGGCATTTTTGAAGCGGGTTGAGGAGCAGGTATAAATTGCGGTAATAATAAACTCCCCGCCCCAAGCGGCAGGGAGTTAAACCGGTTTCAAGTTTAACTTACTTTGCGTTCAACACGATGCGGAAAACCGTCCCTACATTTAATTCGGATTGTTTGACGAATATTTTTCCGCCGTGGTATTCTTCAACAATGCGCTTTGCCAGCGAAAGTCCCAAACCCCATCCGCGGCTTTTGGTGGTATATCCGGGTTTGAAAACCGTTTTGAAATTACGCCTGTCCAATCCCTTTCCGGTATCTTTTACGTCAATCCACACTTCTTTTTCCGTCTGTCCGACGTCAATGCTTATCGAGCCGACTCCGTCCATTGCATCGATGGCGTTTTTGCAGAGGTTTTCGATAACCCATTCAAAAAGAGGTATGTTTAAAGGGATAAACAGGATTTCGCCGTCCTTAAAGGTACAGCCTATCGAAACTTGTTGCGACGAGCGTTTCGACATATATTGAACGGCATTTTTTAATGCGTCGTTCAGGTTTACAACAGACAAATCGGGAGTTGAACCGATTTTGGAAAAACGCTCCGCGATAATCCTCAGGCGGTTGACGTCCTTCATCATTTCGTCGATGAGTTTATCGTCCGCGTGCCGCAATTTGAGCAAATCCACCCAAGCCAGAAGCGACGAGATAGGCGTACCTAACTGATGCGCCGTTTCCTTCGACAACCCAACCCATACCTGATTTTGTTCCGCTTTTTTGGAACTGGAAAAAGCCCAGAATCCGATTAGAAGAAAAACAAAAATAACTCCCAGCTGCCAATAAGGAAAGTAGTACAACTGGCGAAGCAAAACAGAATCATCGTAATAAATATATTGGCGTTCATCTTCCAATTGAATAACGATAGCCTCGCGTTTTTGTTTCAGGCGTTCGATTTCCTGGTTGTAAAATTCATCCATCTTCGTTTTCGGTTCCTTAAAGTTGCGCGAAGACATAAGCCGGTCATTTTCATCGATAATAACAACAGGGATAGTGGTGTTTTCTTCTATGATTTTCCACAAAAAATCAATATCCGTATTCGTATCCGAAAGCACAAACTGACGGGTAGCTTCCGCCCAGATTTCTATTTTCTTCTTTTCTTCAACCGCCAAAGACTTAGCCAGACGATTGGAAAAAAGCATGGAAGTACATACAATTGCTAAGGCTACGGCAATAAAAACCGGTTTCAAATAGCGCGAGAAAAAATAAAGCCTTTTTTTATATCCCATTTTTCAGTCCTCTTTGATAAACCTGTATTTGTTAACGCAAAGTCGACAAATTTATTTTAAGTAAACAACTACAAAATAAAAATAGATACGCTTCTTAGTAACTTTTTGATGATTAGAAAATAAACTTTATTACTTATCTTTTATAATCGTTATCTGAAAAATAAGCGATAAGGAAATACATGCGAATCAAGGATTGAATTGTTTATTAAAAACCGCAAGACTTGTCCCGCCAAAGCGGGAGAAAAGAAGAAACACAAAGAAAAAGGGATAAACCACAATAGGCACAATAGGACACAATAGATTTGCTGATGTGATGATGTGCTGATGTGCTAATGTGCTGATGTGCTGATGTGCTGATGTGCTAATGTGCTGATGTGCTGATGTACTGATGTGCTAATGTGCTAATTTGCTAATTAATTGTGCTGCTGTGGTTTATTTTTTTTTCTTGGCGTTTCTTCTTTTCTTTGCGGTTTTGTTTCTATAAACTATTGTGTCCTATTGTGCCTATTGTGGTTTATTCCTTTTTCTTTGCGTTTCTTTTTTTCTTTGCGGTTATTTTTCCCACCCCGCAACTAACTTGAAATTTTTTTTATAATAATTTTTCATCATTTTTTCTCTTTTTGTGGAAAATTGTTTTACCTTTGCGACGTAAAAAGTCAGGATGTTGATATTATACGCCTTTTATAGATATTTTTATCGGAAATACCGGTAACAACATCAAAAAACGGCGTAATGTTGTAGTTTTTAATTCGTATTTTTTAAAATTTTACATATAGGAACTTATGTTGCACAGATTAGAAACAAATAAAGTAAACAATTATTAATCAGCGTTTTAAATTCGCGTAACTCGCACAATTTGTAAAAAGAAAATGAAAAAGAAAGTATTATTCGTAACCGCTCTTGCCCTTACATTAGGCATGAGCAGCGCCCTTCAAGGGCAAATAACCGGCGCAATAGACTTCGGCGACTGCGGCGCAACCGGCAGCGAGACATCCGTTAAGTGGTATATTATCGACTCGGTGGGAGTGGGGGATTACCCCTACGAGAATGACCACCACTACACCCTCGTTATTGACGGTTCGGGCAATATGTACAATTATCCGTCGGTGGTCTCCGTGCCCTGGTGGGCTTACATACAAAAAATAAAGTATGTGCGTATCGAGGCGGACATTAACGGTATCGACTGTTTAATTTTTAAGGGACCAATGCTCGCCGAAGTCTTCACGTACGCCTCCGCGCCTCCAACGTGGGAGTGCAACGAACTTTCTCCTGTGAACATGGTACGTGTGACGGGCGGAAGCTACGTGATGGGCGGCGCAATCAAAGGCACCGGAGCCCTTACCGGAGCCCACACTGTAACCGTCGACGATTTCTATATCGGCAAATTTGAGGTTACCGAGCAGCAGTGGACCGAAGTGATGACCCCCAGCAGCTC
>JAISXQ010000276.1 GCA_031270425.1 Prevotellaceae bacterium
TTACCGTCCTTGTCGTATATCGGATCGTTGTAAATCACTTTTAAATGCAGGTAGCCGTCTTGTTGAAACGCATTCTCCACGCGGGCTTCCGTATGATACTGCAATTCTCCGTTGCGGACATATCCTACTTCGTATCCCCATTTAGCCGGATCGGGCAAACCTTCGCCGTTGAATTCGTCCGACCAAACCAAGTTGGTATAAGGAGTGTTGTTTTGTGCGGAAACGCACATTATGGAAATAAAAAATAAAGCGATGGAAAAAAATACTGTTTTCATTTTTAATTTGTTTTAAGTGATAAAAAATTTATGAAGATTGTCTTTCATTCTACGGACAATATCATGATAATTTATTATTCTTTAAAAATTTTACGTATCACCGTGTTTGAATCGGCGTCCGTAAGTTCAATTAAATAACTGCCCCCCGACAGCGAGCTTAAATCCATAGCATTACTGTTTGTGGATTTCATAAGCCGTTGTCCGTTCATGGACAGAATACACGCTTCTTTAAAATTCCGGCTTCCGTCGCCGATATTCAATATATCTTTTACCGGATTGGGATACAGGCTTATCGCGTCTTTTTCAACCGAAGCAACGGATGTATCCGGCGGAGCCTGATATACCCTTACATAATCAACCAGAATTTCCAGGGGCAGTTTCGTAACATCCACACCGTTGCGCCCTCCCCAGCCGCCGCCATAGGAAAAACTCAGAATCATATAAAAAATTCTTCTGAAGGGCCAATCTTTGGAATCGAGGCTTGGTCTGTAAAATTCATGCACCGGCATTTTTTTGTCGTCGATATACCATTCGAGCCGGTCTTCATACCATTCTAAAATATAGGTATGAAAATCATCGTACACATTATAGGTAATAGAGTGTCCTACTGCATTAGCTCCATTACGATTTGCCGTATGACAAGTAAAATGAACGCTCTCGGCGCTATAACCCACATGTTCCATAATGTCGATTTCGCCGCTGTTGGGCCATCCGCCATAACCGTTTTCCGTTGGCATCATCCAAATGCCGGGCCAACTCCCTTTGTTTGGTCCCGGAACTTTGGCGCGGATTTCAAACCGTCCGTACTTCCAGTCGCCCTTATCTTTACTCATGATACTGGCGGAAGTAATATTCCCTTCCTTATGATTCAATAGAGTACCGCTCTCGTCGTATATCGGATCGTTGTAAATCACTTTTAAATGCAGGTAGCCGTCTTGTTGAAACGCATTCTCCGCGCGGGCTTCCGTATAATACTGCAATTCTCCGTTACGGATATATCCTACTTCATATCCCCATTTAGCCGGATCGGGCACACCTTCGCCGTTGAATTCGTCCGACCAAACTAAGTTGGTATAAGGACTGTTGTTTTGTTGTGCGGAAACGCACATTATGGAAATAAAAAATAAAGCGATTGACAAATTTATTGTTTTCATTTGTTTGAAATTTGTAAATTATTGATTTAAATTTTGTAAGTTATTGATTTAAAATTTGTAAGTTATTGATTTAAAATTTAAAGTAGCGTACCTTCGGCACGCTACTTTTAGGGAGTTTTTCTATCCGTTGTGCGCGTCTTTGTTCTTTGTTCTTGGCTCTTGGCTCTTGGCTCTATCAATCCCATCCGTCATTTTGTTGTAACAGATATCCCGACAATTCGATTTCGGATTCGGGTATCGCCATAAATCCTCTTGTTTCGGGACGGAAAGTTACGCTAACTACGCCGCCCGCTTGCCCTTGATTCCGAACGGCAATATTGGTTTGGTTGGTAGTTATCAAGTCCATTCTATGCCAGCGCATCAGGTCGTAATATCTTACTCCTTCAAAAGCCAGTTCAAAGCGTCTTTCGTCCATAATATTCTCCAAGGTCGGCTCTATCTCGTCGATATATCCCGCCCTTTGTCTTACTTTATTCAGATATGTTTTCGCGTTGGGTCCGCCTAATTCAGCCGCCATAAGCAGAATATCCGCAAAGCGCATGATAACCAGATCCTGGATATTATTCCATTGGTAATGGCTTTCAGCTCCGTTCAAATCGATATTATAGTTTTTCACAAGCAAATTACGATTCCCCGAATTTACCGGCATGTGCTTTTTATTCCAAAAATCGGTCTCTTCGGTCTGACCATCGGCTCCGAACACAAAAGCCGGCGGCATGCTTTTGTCCATCCAAATATCTTCTTCCGGATCCATAACATTCAGGAGACTTCCTTTTTTTCTCAAATCGGCGTCGGGCCAATCTTCCCAGAGTTTTGAATTTACGGTTGCCTGTCCCCAGCCTTGTCCCCAGGGGAAAGTAGCTTCGTAATAATTTTCTCCTACCTTGCTGCTGATACGCATACCATAATACAGGCAAACTTGATTCGAACGCCTGTTTATTTCGCCCCAGTCGCCAAGATTTGCTTTCGAGCTGTATTTTACGGCAAAAACAGACTCTATATTGCCATCGCCCACCCAATTGCCGATATTGTTCTTTTTTACATAATTATAGACGGTATGACTTGTGTTTTCGCTTCGATAGGAATAGGGCCACAAGCGTCTGAAATCGTCAACCAGATCGTGTCCGCTGTTCTGAATGCAGTCGTCGAGCCAGTCAATCACCTGTTGCTTCGAGATGCTTCCTCCGTCCACCAAGGGTAAACTTTCCTGCTGATAAAATCCGGTGTAGAACAAAAATACTTTTGCCATAAAGCCTTGTGCAGCCCACTTTGTTACTCTGCCCGAGTTAACAGGATCAGCGGGGACAAAAGGATCGGAAGATAAACTTTCTATCGCAAGTTTCAAATCGGACGCTATCCGGGCGTACACTTCATCTGGATGCACTTGCGGAGGATTGATAGGTTCGGTGGTTAGTACCAACGGTATATTTTCGAACCAGCGTACCAAATCAAAATAATAATAGGCGCGTAGAAAATGCGCTTCGCCCATAATCCTGTTTTTCTCTTTCAGCTCGTTTTCTTTTTCGCCCCAGTCTATTCTGTCTGCATTTGTAATAAGCAGGTTTGCCCTGAAAACTCCTGAATAATTATGTTTCCATGTATTTCGAAGACGGTTTATTCTTCCTCCGGTAGTAAAAGTATTCAGGTTTTTACAATCGGTGTCGCTTATTCCGCCGCCTCCCAGGCAATTGTCCGACATAATTTCGCTTGCATAATATAACAGTTGAAGAGGATAGGTATCTGTCAGTTTTGCATAGGTTCCGGTCAGAAGCTTGTCGGCATCTGTGGGGGTTTTAGGAAAGTTGGACGAATCTTTTTTTGTTAAACTTTCCGTATCCAAAAAATCTTCACAGCCTGCGAATAACAGGCATGATATGGATAATAAAATGAACTTTTTCATGATTTTATATATTTTAATTGTCGTTGATAATTTAATATTTTATTGAAACGCCCAGCAGGAAAGTCCGTGAGCTTGGAAATGTTCCCAAATCGACTCCTTTTGCCCATGCAGCTCCTCCATATCCGATTTCGGGATCCATTCCCGAATACTTGGTAAAAGTAATCGGATTTTGCGCCGCCACATAAAGACGCAGTTGCGAAAACGGGGATGATTTACCGGCTAATTGATTAAAGTCGTATCCCAAAGTTACATTACTGATACGGAAATAATCGCCGTCTTCGAGAAAAAGCTGGTCTGAAACCAGCGACCAGTTTCGTTGCAAGGATCCGGGTGTAATTCTCGGTATCGTGTTTGAACTTCCTTCGCCTGTCCAACGGTCTAAGATCTCTGTTGTGTAATTCTGGTTTATCGAGTTCATATACGAACGGTACGATTTTATAATCTGATTTCCGATAACGCCGCTTCCCACAACTGAGAAATCAATGCCCTTCCATCCTAAATTGATGGTAAGCCCATAGGTATAATCAGGATGAGGATTGCCTATCATGGTGCGATCCTTTGCGTCGATAACGCCGTCTTCGTAGGTATCTACAAATTTTATATCGCCGGGTTGCGATTGCAAATACCCGCCGTCAGAGCTCGGTATTTTGTAGTTTGAATCGTATTCTGCGGCTTCTGCTACCGTTTGGATAATTCCGTCGGCTTTATATCCTAAAAAATAACCGATGGGATACCCTTCCTGAGCGCGGTAAATAACATCGGTACCGTGACTTAAAATACCGCTACCTCCGTTAATAATTCCTTCTTGATTGGCTATTCGCGTTACCTTGTTTTTATTGTAAGAGATATTTCCCGTTACACTGTAATTGAAACTCCTGATTTTGTCTTTCCATGTCAGGAGAAACTCCACTCCGTTGTTTCTTACATCTCCGCCGTTTACATAAGGAGCGCTGGTTCCCCAAGTTCCCAGCGCGGGGGGATTTACAAGCCAATCTTTGGTCGTCTTTACGTAATAATCGGCATTTAAACCAAGCCGGCTTGCCAGAAACCACGCATCGACGCCAAGGTTCAACTGTTCCGATGTTTCCCATTTCAATGCAGAATTGGCAATATTTTCCTGATACGCTCCTAAGGTTGGATTGGACTTATCCGTTCCAAAAGTATACCTGCCCGACCATGAACTCAAATTGATGTTGGCGATGTATCTGAACGAGCCTATATCGTGGTTGCCATTCTGCCCCCAACTGGCGCGGATTTTAAGAAAATCCATCCACGACCGGCTGTTCTCCATAAACGATTCGTTGGAAACGATCCATCCGGCTGAAAAAGAGGGGAAGGTTCCCCAGCGGTATCCTCTGGCAAAAGTGGACGAACCGTCTCTTCGTAATACAGCCGTTGCCATATAAGTTCCCATGTAATCGTAATTGACCCGTCCGAAGTAGGACATAATCCCGCCTTCGCCCCAAGGACTTCCGCCAATCGAAATTTTAGTATTTTCGGTATAAATACCGTTGCTCAGGTAGGCATGTTTAAAATCGTCGAACTGCGAATCGTAAGTCGTTGCGCTCAGGTCTTCCCCCATTCCCCATTTTTCGGCGGAAATACCTGCCATAGCTTCAAAATTGTGTTCTTCCCATTTATATTTATATTCCAGCGTATTGTCGAAATTCCAGCCGTATCCGTTTCCGCTTCCCTGCGATATTTTGCTGTTGGGATTTTGATCCTGACTCAACGCATAAACAGGGCGGAATTGCCTGCTCGTCCAGCCGGAATAGTTGATACTGAATGCCGTGCGGTATTTCAGATTTTTTACAGGCTGCAATACGGCGAAAAAGCTGGCTCTTACCGAATAGTTTTTTGAATTGACAAAGGAGTTATAATACATTTTCGCAATCGGGTTATCTTCCGAAGCATTCCAGCCCGCTTTGTTGAAATCGCCGTTTTCATCGTACACCTGATACAGGGGACTCGCTTTAAGCGCGTTGCCTACATCGTTCCAATCGCGGGTGCCGATTGCCATTCCCAGTCCATCGTTGTTTTTATGAACCATCGTCAATGTTTGTCCGAACTGCAACAGGGTAAAGTCTTTTAATTTGATTAAATCATGATCGGAATTAATGCGGAAATTATAACGCTCGAACAGCGGATCAATTTCTCCGTTCTCAACGCCGATAACAGGGGATTGCGCAGTATATCCAAATCCGAACGAATACCTCGACATATCCGTTCCGCCGGTTATATTTAAGGTATGATTCGTTATCGGCGCATTTTCCATAATCATTTCATCCAACCAGTTCGTACCAGTCCACGACCCGTTTTCATAAGCCGCTTTGTCGAAGTCCGACATCGACCGTATATAATTATTCTGCACCCCGCTGCTTTCGTTTATAATTTCCATATATTGGTCTGCATTTAACGGAGTCAGTTTTTTATAAATATTTTGGATTCCATAATATCCGTCGTACTGTATGCTTGCCTTGCCTTTTTTCCCTTGCTTAGTGGTTACCAGCACGACTCCGTTGGCAGCCCTTGCACCGTAAATGGCAGCGGAAGCGGCGTCTTTCAGCACATCTACCGACTCAATATCCGCCGGATTTAAATTACTGATGGCATCGCTTGCCGTACCCGAAGGAATTCCGTCGATTATATAAAGCGGACTTGAATTTCCTACCGTCCCCAAACCGCGTATTGTTACGCGAAATCCTTCGCCGGGCTTTCCGCTCATTTTGGTTATGTTTACGCCCGGCGTTTGGCTTTGCAAGGCTCCGAGGGCGCTTACGGTATTCATTTTCGAAATATCCTCCCCTTTTACCTGAACGGTAGCGCCGGTTATCAATTTCTTCTTTTGGACGCCGTAGCCTATCGCAACAACCTCTTCGAGAACGTTCGATTTGCTTTCCAGCTTGACTGTAATGTTGGATCTGTTTCCAACGGCTAC
>JAISXQ010000002.1 GCA_031270425.1 Prevotellaceae bacterium
CAACCGCGGTCCTTTCGACCTGCCCGAAGCCGAATCGGAATTGATTGCCGGTTATCATACGGAATATTCGGGGCTTCAATTTGGGTTTTTCTATCTGGCGGAATACCTGAATATGTTTATTATCGCGGCTATTGCAACCACCGTATTCCTTGGCGGCTGGATGCCGGTACAGGTAAAAGGCTGGGATGCTTTCAACCAAATCATGTGGTACATTCCGTCGTATGTTTGGTTCTTTGCTAAAACAGGCGTTTTGATTTTCATCAGTTTGTGGGTGCGTTGGTCTTTCCCGCGTTTGCGCATCGACCAGTTGTTGAATCTCGAATGGAAATACCTGTTGCCGATAAATCTGGTAAACATTCTGGTAATGGTTATATTGGTATTGTCGGGCTTAACGCTAACAGCTTTGTTCCCGGATGTGTTTTGACCTCCAACTCCCAAAAGGGGGCTTTTGAGGAAAAACATGGAACGATTAAACTATTGAACTTTTTGAATTTCGTATGAAACAATATTTTTTAGGCATATTTACGGCAATCAAGTCGCTGCTCACAGGAATGGGGGAAACTTGGAAAGAGTTGTGGACTAAAAAAGTTACACAAGAATATCCCGAAAACAGGAAAACAACGCTTTTCGTTGCCGACCGCTGGCGGGCTGTATTAACCATGCCCCACGACGAAAACAACGAGCACGCTTGTACGGCTTGCGGTATTTGCCAAAGCAACTGTCCGAACGGAACGATTCAGGTTATATCCAAAATGATAGAAACGGAAGACGGGAAGAAAAAGAAGATACTCGACGCTTATTTATACGATTTGGGTTCCTGTACTTTTTGCAACCTTTGCACCCTTACCTGTCCGTCGGATGCGATTACTTTTTCAAATAATTTTGAAAATGCCGTTTACAACCGCGAGAATCTGAAAGAACAGTTGAATAAAGAAGGCTCGAAGCTGCGCGAAAAGAAAAAACCGGAAGGAGTGTTATGTTAATTTCAAGATTTCAAGATTTCAAAATTTCAAGATTTCTCCCGATAGCTATCGGGATTCAAGATTTCTCCCGTCCCGATAGCTATCGGGAATCGGGATTCAAGATTATGTAACACAATAAATTAGAATCATAACAATGTGTCATTTTATTATTTGCTTAATAGCAGTAACATCCGAAGCGAAAGAAACAAAGGAAGAAAGAAACAAAGGAAGAAAAATAAAAAGGTCTTGAATCTTGAATCTTGAATCTTAAATCTTGATTCTAAAATCTTGGTTCTTGGTTCTTGGTTCTAAAATCTAAAAACAATGGCAGAACAACTTATATTTTACATGTTAGCGGCAGTAATCGCTTTTTTCTCGATTATGGCGGTTACAACCAAACGCATTATCCGTTCGGCAACTTTTTTGCTTTTGGTATTGCTGGCTGTTGCCGGATTGTATTTATTACTGGGTTATCAATATTTGATGACGGTTCAAATAGCTGTTTATGCCGGCGGCATCATGGCGTTGTTTATATTTGCTATTTTGCTGACGCATAAACCGGGAGAATCCGCGCCGTCCAAATCAATAGGGAAACGTATTCTGATAGCGGCGTTTTCTGTTGCGGGTTTGGCTTTTTGTACGCACATCATTGTATGCAATGCGAGTAAGGCGTATAACTATTTTAGCGCTTCGACTCCCGACATTAAACAAATTGGTTTGACCATGATGGGAACCGGTAAATATCAATATTTGTTGGCTTTTGAAGCGATAAGTATTCTTATTCTGGCTTGTATTATCGGTGGAATAATGATTGCAAGGAGGAGGTAACTATGTACGAATTTATAATCAACTTTTTGGAAGGACCTGTGCCGGTTGAGGCTTACTTGATTGTGAGCGCTATTATGTTTTTTGCCGGAGTTTACGGATTTATTTCGCGTAAAAACCTGATGATGATACTAATTTCGGTCGAGTTGATGCTGAACGCGGCTGATTTGAATTTCGCCGTGTTCAACCGTTATTTGTATCCCGGACAGTTGGAGGGGATGTTTTTTACGCTTTTCAGCATCGCCGTTGCGGCTTGCGAAACGGCTGTCGCCATCGCTATTATCATAAATATCTACCGCAATATGCAGGATGTGGATGTGGAACAATTAGACGAATTAAAAGGATAAGGAAAATTTCAAGATTTCTGATTTCAAGATTTCAAAATTTCAAAACGTATGCAATATACAATCGTAATCGTACTGCTTCCGTTGTTAAGTTTTCTGGTAATCGGATTACTGAACTCGAAGCTAAAACCGGTGTTAGCCGGTACAATCGGCACAATATCTTTGGCTATTATAGCCGCATTATCCTATTATTGTGCTTTTGAATTTTTTACTGCCGACAGGGTGAACGGAGTTTTTGAAGCCGTAACCATGAAAATGGAATGGTTGCGCTTTTCCGAAAATTTGCGCATTGATTTAGGCTTGCTGCTCGACCCGATTTCAGTGATGATGCTGGTTGTGATAACTACCGTGTCGCTGATGGTGCATATTTACAGTTTGGGCTATATGAAGGGCGAGGACGGATTTCAACGTTACTACGCCTTCCTGTCGCTCTTTACTTTCTCCATGCTGGGGCTGGTGGTTGCGACCAATATTTTTCAAATGTATATTTTCTGGGAGTTGGTGGGCGTTTCATCTTACTTGCTTATCGGGTTTTACTACACAAAACCCGAAGCGGTGGCGGCGTCGAAAAAAGCCTTTATTGTTACGCGCTTTGCCGACCTTTTCTTCCTTATTGGTATCCTCGTATTATCGTTCTATACACAGACATTCGATTTCGCGGCTTTGACGTCGGGCGATGCGAATATTTTTGCCGAAACTGCCGGTGCGAGCTTTATGGGCGCTTCGGTCTTGGCTTGGGCGATGGCGTTGATATTTATCGGCGGCGCGGGTAAATCGGCTATGTTCCCGCTGCACATCTGGCTGCCCGATGCGATGGAAGGTCCTACGCCGGTATCAGCCTTGATACACGCGGCTACTATGGTGGTTGCCGGGGTTTATTTAGTGGGGCGTTTATTTCCGGTATACTTTTTCCATTCGCCGGAAACGCTTGCCGGAATTGCCGTTGTGGGCGCGGTTACAGCTCTTTACGCGGCGGTAGTTGCTTGCGTGCAAACCGATATTAAACGGGTGCTGGCTTTCTCTACCATATCGCAAATCGCTTTTATGATGGCGGCTTTGGGAGTTTCGGGTTACGAAGGGCATCACGGTTTGGGTTATATGGCTTCCATGTTCCACCTGTTTACGCACGCCATGTTTAAAGCCTGCCTGTTCTTGGGAGCGGGCGCTATTATCCACGCGGTGCACAGCAACGAAATGAACCACATGGGCGGTTTGCGCAAGTATATGCCTGTTACGCATATTACGTTCCTTATTTCCTGTTTGGCAATCGCGGGTATTCCTCCCCTATCGGGATTTTTCAGTAAGGATGAAATTTTGGCGGCTGTATTTGAACATAGCACGCTGCTGGGCGTAACGATGAGTTTTACCGCCGGATTGACGGCTTTCTATATGTTCCGTCTGTATTACAATATTTTCTGGGGAAAAGAACACAAACACGAACATACGCCGCACGAAGCTCCGAAGTTTATGACCTTCCCGCTAATCTTTTTAGCGGCGGTAACCGTATTTGCGGGAATCATTCCTTTCGGACATTTTATAACTGCCGACGGATTGGCTTACGACATTCATATTAATATGCAGGTAGCTGTTACAAGCGTTATTGTCGCGCTTGCCGGTATCGGTTTGGCAACATACATGTATATGAAACCAAAGGAATTGCCGGAAAAAATGGCGAAATCCGTACCCGGACTGTACAAGGCGGCAAGCAACCGATTTTATATCGACACTGTTTATTTATTTGTTACGAAAAAAGTTATTTTCAACTGTATTTCGCGCCCCTTGGCTTGGTTCGACCGCCACGTAATTGACGCTACAATGAATAATCTGGCACATGTAACGCAATGGACTTCGGTTAAAATCAGAGTTTTGCAATCGGGACAATTACAGCGGTATGCGGTGGTATTCCTTGCCGGAGCTTTATTGGCGGCGGCATTTGCAATCATTTTGTTTTTAGCTAATTTTAATACAATATAAAGATGAATTTTTTATCAATTT
>JAISXQ010000053.1 GCA_031270425.1 Prevotellaceae bacterium
TTACAATTTACAATTTACGATTTACAATTGGTAGTTTATATTTTTTTAATTTACGACTGAAATGCAGGCTTTTCCTATATTTTACGTTACTTTTGCAAAGAAAACACAATACAGTCTGATTATGCAAAGATACTTCAAAAATAGCTTCGCCATGCAACAAAAAGTACAACTTTACATCGAAAAACACCGGCTTTTAAGCCCGGGCGATAAAATAATCGTTGGTTTAAGCGGCGGCGCGGATTCGGTGGCGTTGCTGCATATCCTTATCCTGCTGGGATATGATTGTATCGCGGCGCATTGCAACTTCCACCTGCGAAGTAATGAATCCAACAGGGATGAGCATTTTGTTCGCAAACTCTGTGCCTCGTTGGATATTTCCTTACATACTATTGATTTTGAAACATATAAATATGCCGGAGAACAAAATATTTCGATAGAAATGGCGGCGCGGGATTTGCGTTACGGCTGGTTCCACGAATTGCTCGAAAAAGAGCAGGCGCAAGCTATCGCCGTAGCGCACCACGCCGACGACAACATCGAAACGCTGTTGATGAACTTAACTCGCGGAACAGGCTTACGCGGTTTGACGGGCATTCCCGTACGGAACGGAAAAATCGCGCGTCCCCTACTCTGCTGTACCCGCCGGGAAATTGAGCAATACCTTTCCGAAAACAACGTGGAATACGTAAACGATTCGACCAACGCTTCGAACAATTATACGCGCAATAAAATCCGTAATACGCTGATTCCGCTCTTGGAAGAAATCAATCCGTCGGTAAGGCGAACGCTTTACGATTCATTAAGCCGTTTCGGAGGCAGTTTCAACGTTTACGAACAAGCTCTTCGCCGTATTGAAAAGGAAATAGTTGTCAATAAAGGCGATACGTTTAAAATAGATATTGCTTTGTTGAAACGGCAGGTCGATATTCCGACTATTTTGTTCGAGATATTGCAAAAATACGAATTTAACGCCGCGACCATAGAAAAAATTGTTGAAAACATCGACAACGAGCCGGGAAAACAGTTTTTTTCAACAAGCGGATACCGCCTTACCAAAGACCGTAAGTTTTTGATTGTCGATAAACCGCAAAACTCAACCGGCAATATATTTATTTCGGAAAGCGACCGGGAAATCTTACATCCCCTTCATTTAAAAATACAGCGTTTCGTGCGTCCGGCGGGATTTTCCTTTTCAAAAGACAGGAACTGCGTGCATATCGACGCTGCGAAACTGCAATTTCCGTTGGAGTTACGCTCGTGGCAAGCCGGAGATTCTTTTTATCCCCTCGGCATGACGCAGCAAAAGAAACTAAGCGACTTTTTCGTCGACCTTAAACTCAGCCGTCCCGAAAAAGAGCAGGTATGGCTTCTCGTTTCAGGTACAGACCTTGTATGGGTTGTTGGACAACGATTGGATAATCGCTTTAAGATAAGCGACGAAACAATTGATATATTAGAACTTAGCGCATTCGACCTCTAATTTTTTCCAAAGGGGCATACGTCCGTTTTGTATTTAATTATCTATTTAATGGACTATTTTATTATTCCCCACAGCAGGCTTATCCTATCTTTCTATTGTTCTATATGTCCAAAATATACGTTTAATTTCTTTTATACTACTTACCAATGAAATCTACAAGGAATACAGGAAACTTTCATTATTTCAACCCCGGACACGAAGCGGCGGTTTTAAACGCCTCGCCTTATTATATGCCGCCCGCCCATGTTGCGCAAATGCAGCGCGATTTGGCTTTTCTTCCCGCCTGGTATGCCTCTGATGGGGATTATGTGTTGGTAGAGCAAGCATTGCCCAATGATTTCAGAAACTATCTTAACGAAATTTTCGGGCTTAACGTTCGAGCTGTTACCGGAAAAGATTTACCTGAAATTACGAATCAAATCAACGGATGTAAAGTCCATTTATGGGGAGTATCGCCGCAAAGCATCCGCCTTTTTGAAACCTTGGATGAAAAATTCAACCTGAATTTATCTATCCCCCGCTGGAAAGACAGTTACGCCGGCTACTGCCACCGTCGAAGGGCTGCGGAATGGCTAAGCATCCTTTGCCGTCAATTACCCGGAATATCTTCACAACTTGTTCCGCGTTTTTATACCTCTGTTGAGTCGATAGAAGACGCTTTGCAAAAAGAAAGCGGAACTGCTTTTTTAGCCAAAGCGCCTTATTCTTCATCGGGACGGGGATTGCTGTGGCTGCCCAAAGGCGGATTGACACGAACGGAACGACAAATATTGCACGGAATTATAAAAAAACAGAAATCTGTGGCATTGGAATACGTATTGAGGAAAACGACCGACTTTGCCATGGAATTTACTTGCGAAAATGGATTTAACAGCGAATTTACAGGATATTCGCTCTTCAAAACAAACTCAAAAGGAGCTTACGACGGAAATATTATAGCTTCGCAAAGCGATATAAAACAGATTATTAACAAACAAATTGGCAATGAACTGATAGAAAAAGTAAAAAACAGTCTCATGGAATTGATAAACATCCACTTAATTCCTTTTTACACTGGTTACGCAGGCGTAGATATGATGATTTACGAACAAAACGGAAACGTTGCGCTTCATCCCTGCGTGGAAATAAACCTGCGGTCGAATATGGGAATTATTGCATTAAACCTGCAAAAGCATATTGCCTCCGGTTCGCAGGGATATTTCAAAATCGAATTTGCCTCACAACAGGGAAAGTTATACCGGAAACACAAGGAATACGAACAACGCTACCCTCTCCTGTTGTCGGGCGGTAAAATTGTTTCGGGATATTTTCCGCTTTGTCCGGTAAGCGACGGCAGTCATTATACGGCGTATGCGACGGCAGGAAGGAAATAATTGCTTTTATTTTTGTTCTTGCAGTAAATCTAATTTATCGGCATACATTCCGTATATATACTGCATTTCATTCTCCCATACATATTGCTCATCATATTGCTTGCCAAAATTAACATGAAAGACAAAGGTTTTTACGCCTTTTTCTTTCAAGCGGATTAAAAAGTCTTTATTTGCTTCTATGCGTTGTCTGGATATGCCTGTATACTGAATATTCATGCCGGCAAGTTTCTTTTCTATGATTGAATCCGCCTCCGCAAAAATCAAATTTTCGCTTACCATAGGCGTTATTCCTGTTTCTATCGCTTCTTTTACAGCTTCCCACGAAAACAGTTCCATTATCAACCTCTCTTTAAATAAAAAACCGCCTTCCCCGGTAAATTCCTTAGGCGTATTCACTTTATCTGTTACCAGCGTCGCGTCTTTATGCGCCATAAACCAGTCGTTTATCAGCGGCATATTCATCGGAGTATATTTATCGAAAATTTTCAGGGAAAGATATTCCTTTTGAGAAAGGGCTTCGTCGTCAATAGCACCCTGATAATCAGTTATTTTCTTGAAATGTTTCCAATCGTGGGCAGAAACGAATTTCCCGTCGGAAGTTTGGATAATATCCAACTCAAACAACTTACACCCCATGCTATACGATAAATCCAAGGCTTCCAAGGAATTAGTATATGTATGTCCGTCTATCATACCACCTCCGTGGGCAATAAGCCTGTCGCTTATATGAAGCTCGATATTATCTTCCTTTAACTTTTTATCCGGCGAACAGCACACAAAGATACAAGGGATAAGTAATTTAAAAAATAAATTTTTCATCATTCATAACTGTTTTAGTATCAACTTATTTTCGCAGTAGCAGGAACCGCGTCGCCAAAGATTGGTCGATTTCCTTTATGACGTCTAATATTTGTTCGCTGTTCAGGTTTAACGAAGCGCCCGCATGTATGCGGCGTTTATGGTCGGCGTCTTTTGTCCATTCAAAGTCGATGTTAGCATTCTCGACGCCGATTTTAATGCAGGTGTGGCAAGGCTCGTTAAAACCATTGTCGAACTCCTGACGGCTTATTTGTTTGATTTCCATTATTTTTAACTGCTCGTCGATTAATAAAAGCAGATAATCGTCCCCCAATTCGCTTCTTTTCTTTACGAACAGGTCTTCGCCATTGAGCATGCCGATTAAATGTTCTTTGTTCAACGACAGTACAAAACTCTTGCCTATCGTATTCTCCCTCACAATGGAAAACATATTCAGCGCGGATAACTCTTGAATGTGTTTTCGTATGTAATCGTCTTTATTGCCTGTTATGGTATCCGAAAAGAAGGTTACATCGTGTTCTATTTCCGCCCCCGAAAGTATGATGCGGGGTATGTCCACCTGATAAATATCAACCGTATCGGCAGGCAAGCGTTCTTTTTCGGCGTTTGTCATCAGCCAAAGCCGGGTTTTATAATCCGCTTTTTTAAACACTTCTTTCGTCCCGTAAAAAAAGTGATCGGGAAAGAGGTATATTACGGTTTCGTCAAGCATGTTTTCGTTTTCAAAAAAATGGATAAAATCTTCAACCAGCCAGTCGGTCGACAAAACAGCGTTTTCATAAACAGTTGCTTGCGGCTCTATATGCTGCACTACGCGCTCATCGACAAAGCCGTCGGGCGCATGCGTCTGGGTAGTTGCCACGAACAGCATAAAAGGCTTCCCGCATCTCTGTTTCACGATTTCTTTTGCTTCGGCGAAAATATCCATATCGTATGCTCCGCCCCAAACGAGATCTTTGTATTTTCCGTTAAAATCCCCGCCTAAAATGAAATCGACCCCAAGAGTCGTTAATAAATCTTTTGTACCGGCAAATTCGGCGTCGTTGGACAGATGGTACGAAGTATATCCGCATTTTTTCAGTATCGAACTCAACGTAATGAACTTACTCTTTTTAGCTCCTTTAAAGTATTCATTTCCAAGTCCCGGAAACAGGGCGGGCATACCGGTAAAAACCGTATATAGCGAACCGGCAGTCCAACCGCTGCCGTAATTTAAAAACACATCGTAATACGCCCATTCCTGCTTTCGTTTCTGGATATTGGGAGTTAAATTCCGGTTGGCTTCATGCAGCAGACTGCTGTTAAAACTTTCTAACGAAATGATAATAATGTTTTTATTTTTACCGGACGCTTTAAAGCTCTTAGGGAATATGCCCTTATATTCTTCATTCGTAGAAACGATATTGTATATTTCTTTCAAACCGCTGTAAATACCACTTGGAAGCAATACGAGAGTAAATAAGGATGTGATTAAAATGGCAATACATACAATACGATAAGATCCTTTTTTTTGATAAACAATTGATTTTCTTACAAGTTTACTTAAAAAAAAGAGCGTACATGCAGCGCCGGTAAAAATTAAAGCAAGCAGAATTATTTCCTTTATAAATCCGCCCGCCATACTTAATGTCTTGATATTGAAGTGTAAATAATACCTGTAATCGACAAAAGAATCGCCTATAAACAGGGATGATATTTCGATGCAAAGGAAAGCGCCCATGGTTATGGATAGCAGCAATCTTATGATCCGGTTTTTAAACAGACACAGGATGGATAACGCAAAAAGTAAAAATAAAATAATATTAATAATTACCATATTAACATGATTTGAGAAGGAGACAGATTACAAATCCGCTCCGACCGACAAAAGTAGTAAAAAAAATATTCCGTATCACTATTAACCGACTAATCCCCAAAGCAGTCGGTTTTTTTTCCATTAAACCATTTATTATTAAATATTTAATTTTATTGTTTTCGTGCTTCAAAAAGTTATCCCCTTCAAAAAAGGACTGCCTGCACTGCCCGAGCGGGAATTTTTATATCCAACAGGAGTTTGATTCGTAACATTTTTAAAAACGGAATAAAAAGCCGATTTACTGGAAAAACCGCATTCGTAACCAATGGCTTCGATGGAATATTTGTTGTTCGGATCGACAAGCATCCGCTTCACCGCCTCAACACGGTACGAATTAACAAATTGAAAAAAGTTTTTCCCTATTTGGGTATTAAGCACCTCGGTAAGCTGATATTTCGGAATTTTCAGTTCCTCGGAAAGCGCGTCCATATTCAAATCTGGATTGAGGAAAGCCTGCTCTTTCTCAAAAAAATCAACTATTTTTTTCTGTATCTGTTGTTTTTCGTCAGCATTCAACAACGAATTTTTGTAAGAAGCCGTTTTCTCTATCTGCAAATGCCTCGGTACAACCTGCTGACGCAGTCCATAAAAGCCCATGACATAGACCATGAACAATAACATAATGTAATTGTAAACATGCGGAATTAATGGATTAAGTTGAAAATAGATTACGGCAGCCGAAATAATAATGGCAAGCAGGCAATAAACCACGTAAAAAATTGCCACCGCCAATATCCATCCCAAATTCTCATTTTTCCCAATGTTCGAGCGTTCGTTTCTCAAATTTATACGGTACTTATGTACAAGTTTTATACTTAACGGATTATATACCATCCACGACAGCAAATTGGCGATGGCAAACAAAATACGGAAATAAAGATTATGATCATAAACAAAAAACACATCCAGCGAAACCGGCTCTTTTATAACGTATGCGCAGGTTTCAAACAAAACGAAAGGCAGCAAATGAAGCAGTTGACGGTATTTCAACTCAAAACCGGAGCGGGTAAGCGACTGCACATACAGATACAGCGCCGGATTGAAAAGCAAAAAGGAACTTGAAAGCAGGGGTTTCCCGAAAATTTCGTAATCCAATCCGCAAGTCATAAATTCGACAGCCGACAAAACGAGCCACGCTGACAAAATTTTATCGGAAAACGAACTGCCTCTTTTGGTAAACATCAGAACTGCCACAAAAAGACTTTGGCTGAAACCAACCCAAACAAGCGTATTCATCTATTAGAGATTATATTTATTTTCCTAACCACAACAGGCACAAATTATTTGTTTGTTCCTTCTTGCCCCACTCTGATTTTTTCTTATTGAACAGCAAAAATCAGGGCGTTTATGGAATGCCCTTATGCTAAGAGAACTTTGAAGAAATCAGGGTTAATAAACAACAGACTAAAAATCTGTGTAAATCCGTCTAATCCGTGTTATCCGTGTGCTAAAAAACAATTATTGTCAATTCATCCCGAACGAAGCGCCTATAATATCGAGCAATTCGTTGGTAATAGCTTGCTGACGCGATTTGTTGTATTGCAGCGAAAGTTCCTGCAACAAATCGTTGGCATTTTCGGTAGCCATTTGCATGGCAATGGTGCGGGCGGCATGTTCCGACGCACTCGAATCCAGAAGCGACGCATACATTTTCAATCGAAGCGCCTTGGGGATTAATTCTTCTATAATCGTTTCCCTGTCGGGCTCTACGATATAATTGACGGAATGAGCGTTGTTTTTTCCCGATTGCTGCAAGTCGACCGGCAAAAACACCTCGTTTTTTAACACTTGCGAACTCCGGCTGTGGAAATGATGATAAATCAGTTCCACGTTGTCCACTTCTTTTTTCAGGAAAAGCCGGAGCAATTCTCCGGCAAGCCGGGCGGCTCCCTCGTAGTCCGGTTTGTCGATAAGCGTTTCCAAATCGCACTGAGGCGTAAAACCCATTTTGGAACAGGCTTTTTGTATTTTCTTCCCGACAGGATAAATCAAGATGTTATTGTTTCCCAAATAATGGTAATATTCCGCCCGTTGTTCCAATTTGCGGATTACGTTGGCATTGAAACTTCCGCACAAACTCGAATTGGACGATACGGCAACAATAGCAACGCGCTTTACTTCCCTCGTTTCAGCCAGAGGCGAAACAACGACGCTATCCTCGGCGTTCAAAAAATTTTGCAACAACGCATTGATTTTGTTCTCGTAAGGTAAAAAGTTTTCTACAATCCTCTGAGCCTTGCGCAACTTTGCCGACGAAACCATTTTCATTGCCGAAGTAATCTTTTGGGTCGATTTTACGGAATGAATGCGTCCTTTTATTTCTTTGAGTGATGACATATAAGTTAAATTGTAAATCGCAAATCGTAAAATTGTAAATCGTAAATCGCTAAATCGTAAATTCTTCTAACGTCTCACTTTCCCAAAGTGGCTAATCCTTTTGCCAGTTCTTTCGCTACTTTTTCAAGAACAGCCGTTACTTCGTCGTTTATCACACCTTGCTTCAACACGTCAAGCGTTTCTTTCTTATACGATAATTCCAAAATCGACAGAAATTCTTTTTCAAAATCCCGCACTTTATCCAGCGGCACTTTCGACAATAAACCCTGCGTACCGCAATAAAGCACAGCTATTTGCTTTTCCACCGGCATGGGTTTATGCAAAGGCTGAACCAGCAGGCGCGTATTTTTTTGTCCCTTATCAATCGTCATCGCCGTAACGGAATCCATATCGCTGCCGAATTTTGTAAACGCTTCCAACTCACGGAATTGCGCCTGATCGATTTTCAGCGTTCCCGCTACTTTTTTCATCGCTTTAACCTGTGCATTTCCACCCACGCGCGACACGGAAATACCCACGTCGATAGCCGGACGGTTTCCTTGGTTAAACAAGTCGGTGTTCAGGAAAATCTGCCCGTCGGTAATTGAAATCACGTTCGTCGGAATATAAGCCGATACGTCGCCGGCTTGCGTTTCGATAATCGGCAACGCCGTCAGCGAACCGCCGCCCTTTACTTTTCCTTCCAGCGAAGGCGGAAGGTCGTTCATTTTTTCGGCAACTTCCTGACGGTTGATTATTTTAGCTGCGCGTTCCAGCAAGCGGGAATGGAGGTAGAAAATATCGCCCGGATACGCCTCGCGTCCCGATGGGCGGCGCAAAATCAACGACACTTCGCGGTATGCCACCGCCTGTTTGGATAAATCGTCGTACACCACCAAAGCATGACGACCGGTATCGCGGAAATATTCGCCGATAGCCGCCCCTGCAAAAGGCGCGAAATACTGCAACGCCGCAGGGTCGGAAGCGTTGGACGCGACTACAATCGTGTAGTCCATGGCTCCCGATTCGCGCAAGGTATTAACGATAGACGCTACGGTAGAGCCTTTTTGTCCCACCGCCACATAAATACAGTATACCGGTTCGCCGGCTTCATAACTGGAACGCTGATTGATAATCGTATCGATAGCGATGCTTGTTTTTCCGGTCTGGCGGTCGCCGATGATCAACTCTCGCTGTCCGCGCCCGATGGGAATCATCGCGTCAATTGCTTTCAAGCCGGTTTGCAGGGGTTGATTTACCGGTTGGCGGAAAATAACTCCCGGCGCTTTACGCTCCAAAGGCATTTCGAGCATTTCGCCGTCGATTTTTCCACCGCCGTCCAAAGGCTCGCCCAACGGATTGATAACACGTCCCAACATCGCCTCGCCAACGAAGATGGAAGCCACGCGCTTGGTGCGTTTTACGGTATATCCTTCCCTGACGTTGCTTGTTGTTCCCAACAAAACGGCGCCGACATTATCTTCTTCAAGGTTCATCACAATAGCACGGTCGCCGTTTTCAAACTCTAAAAGTTCGTTGGCTTCGGCATTCCGTAGTCCGTAAATACGCACTACGCCGTCGCTTACCTGCAACACGCTGCCTACTTCATCAAACTGAACGCTCGTATCAATACCTTTCAACTGTTCCAAAAGAATTTCCGATACTTCGCTCACTTTTATTTTTTCCGACATATATTTTTTATTTACGATTTACGATTTACAAATTTACGATTTACAAATTTACGATTTACGATTATTTCCGCTTTAATGGACGCGCAATAAAACTGATTCCTAACGTAACCGAGAAAATATTTCCGTCAAGTTTCGTCGGCATACCGTATTCAAAACGTAAACGGACAGGTGCATAACCGCCTGCATTCGACATTGCTTTAATCTTAAAATCGGCATTCAGACCAACAACAGGCGTAAAACTTCCTACCGTTACCTCTTCCAATTCGGGATAATCCCGAATATCGCGCGAAGAAGGGTCTAAGGACATATAACCTATTCCGGCAAAAGGC